>CAKRJM010000020.1 GCA_934351765.1 uncultured Lachnospiraceae bacterium
ATGATCACCGTTTCCACCCAGCCTCTGTAATAGCCCGCCAGCAGTCCGAGAGGAACACCGATTGCCATGGAAACTAGCGTGGATAACAGACCTACCACCAGGGAGATCCGTCCGCCGTATACCAGACGTGCAAAAATATCACGGCCGGTCCGGTCTGTTCCCAGCCAGTGCTCCGCACTGGGCTTCTGATTGAAACCTCCCTTGGAAAACGATGTATAGGGATCAAGCTTTAAAATCGGCGGAAGAACGATGACTAAAATGATCAGAAAAATGATCAGTGCAAGTCCAATAACTGCAAGCTTATGTGCCATAAACCGTTCACTCACGTCGTGCATGTAAGAGCTTTTCTTTTTTTTCTTGTTTTCGCTGCTCACCTGTATCTCCTCCTTCTCTTATTTATAGCTGATTCTGGGATCCAGCAGACCGTATACCAGGTCTGTGATCAGGTTTCCGATCAGTACAACCAAAGCTATAAATACGGTAATTCCCATGATACAGGGATAATCTCTCGCATTGATGGACTGAACCATCAGTGTACCGATTCCGGGCCAGCTGAAGATCTGCTCGGTTACTACAGCACCGCCTACGATAAAGGGCAGATTCATGCCGATGGTAGTAACAACCGGGATCAGAGCATTTCTGAGTCCGTGCTTTAAGATAACCCGCTTTTCCTTCAGTCCCTTTTCTCTTGCAGTCCGGATATAATCCTCCTGAAGAACCTCAAGCATACTGCCGCGGACCTGACGGATCAGGTTACCGATCTGCTGGAACGCAAGCACGACAACCGGAAGGATCATATGCCTCAGAAGATCTGCAAAGGTTTTCGCTCCACCGGAAGAATACATACCGCTGGTAGGAAGCACTTTTAGCTTGACACCGAAGAAGTACACCAGCAGAAGGCCGACAAAGAAATTGGGAGCGGCCGCTGCCAGGAAGGAAAATCCGGAGGCAATGTAATCCCATGCAGAATAAGGCTTTACTGCTGCTCCAACCCCCATAGGAATCGACAGAAGTACCGATACCACAACCGATGTAATGGTGATCAGAAGCGTCGGCCCCATACGGTTTAAGATCATTTGGAGCACCGGCTCCGAGGTTCGGTAGGACACTCCGAAATTACCCTGGAGCATTCGGGCAAACCAGTGGAAATACTGGATGATCACCGGCTGGTCAAGACCATACTGGTGACGCAGGCGTTCCACATCTGCCGCGCTGACCTGTGCGTTTCCTATGATCATGTCGATGGGATCACCGGGAGCCATCGATGACAGAACATAGGCAAGGATTGTGATACCAATGAAGGTCGGGATAATGATCAGGATTCTTTTCCCTATGTACTTCAGTTTCATAAACTTCCTCCTTTTCCCTTTGCTTCCTTTGAGCCCGGTACTTTCACACTTGAACGTGTCAACAGATTGTTTTTAAAAAAATAAAGAGGCTGACAATAATCAATCAATCAGGGCCTCTTTATCCATAGTCATCTGCTTTATTGAATTTTAGTTCCGTTTCATCCGCATTACTAAATTTCTTCCTGATGATGCCGATGTGTGCTCAAAATGATTTCTATAGTTATATCAGTTTTTACAGAAAAAGTCAAGTTTTCAACGATTTCTTTTGTATTTTATCAAATACTCTGTTCTTTCATTTCTTATTTCGAACATCTGACCGAGTTTTATTATATTTTAGATAAATTCCTGCATTATACAAAATCCGGTCCGAAGCTTTCCGGCAGCAGCTCCTCCAACGTCATCATCCGATATTCGCCGGACTGTTTCGCCAGGATCACCTGAAACTCTTCCGGATTCACAAATTCCCGGAGCACCTGGCGGCAGATCCCGCAGGGCGGGCAGAATCCTTCCGCTCTGCCCGCGTTTCCTCCCATGATCAGGATCGCGGAAAATTCTCGCTTTCCTTCGCTCACCGCCTTGGAAACTGCGGTACGCTCCGCACAGATTCCAGCCGGATAGGAGGCATTCTCCACATTGCAGCCGGTATAGACGGTTCCGTCCTTACATAACAGCGCTGCCGCCACATGAAATCCGGAATACGGCGCATAAGCCAGCGGCAAGATCTGCTCCGCCATACTGATCAGAGACTGCACGGTCTCCGGATCTGTCCCGACCTTCAGCGCTGCTTCCGAAACTGTACATTCTTTTCTCATGGACCCATTTGCCTCCCGTAACTGTTTTTCCTTCCAGTCGTCTGAATCAGGCATTTGCCTCGGCTTTCATAATTTTTACAAGGCGGCTGGTTCCCAGACGGCTGGCTCCCAGCTCCACAAACCTCTCCGCATCATCAAAGGAGCTGATTCCGCCGGCTGCCTTGATTTTCACATCCGGACCGATATGCTTTGCAAACAGCTCTACATCTTCAAAAGTTGCACCTGCTTTGGAAAAACCGGTAGAAGTCTTGATGAAATCAGCCTTTGCCTCTGTTACAGCCTTGCATAACGCGATCTTCTCTTCTTCCGTCAGGAGACAGGTCTCAACGATCACTTTTAAGATTTTATTACCGCAGGCCGCTTTCAAGGTCCGGATCTCATCCGTCACCTTTTCAAAATTTCCGTCCCGCACATCGCCCAGGTTCACCACCATGTCGATCTCATCCGCACCCTCTTTCAGTGCTTCCTTTGTTTCAAATTCCTTTACCGCAGTTGTATTGTAACCGTTCGGGAAACCGATCACTGTGCAGACTGCCATCTTATCCCCCACGTATTCCTTTACCCGCTTCACATAAGAAGGCGGAATGCAGACCGATGCCGTTCCATAGGCGATGGCATCATCGCAGATCACCTTGATCTCCTCCCAGGTTGCAGTCTGTGCCAGCAGTGTATGATCCACCAGTTTCAAAATCCCATTTCTATCCATATCATTCTCCTTTTCCCCGCGCAGTCCCGTTTTCTTTCCGGCGGCTTGTTTGTCCTCTGTCCGAGAAGCATTTGTTCTACTATATCATATTTGCTTCGAAAGGTACAGTATTTTCCGCCAACTAATCTGATTAGTGATCATCACAGAACTCTCCGGGCTCTGCAGCAGCGCAGCAAGCGATGTCATTTTGATTTCTGTCCTCTTAAAACTGTTCGGTCGCATACTTCCGCATCCATTTGGGGAACAGATTTCTCTGACAGTCCGGATTTTTCCGCTGTTCAATGGCAATGGAATCAACAAACGTCTGCCATAAGCCGCTATAAGCATCCGGCTCTGCATATCGTTCTCGAAAAGCTTCCGCTTCATCGGTCGAAAGCCTTGCCGCCCACCACTGCTCCATCCGCCGGTGAAGCACAGCTTCCCCATGGCTTTCATCGAAGATCATCCAGTTTTCTCCGGAAAACCGGTCCGCGAAATGCGGAGCCAGAAGCGTCGCCACCCGGCACTTTGGCGCGATCCGGGCAAACAGGCTTCCGTTAGAGAGCTGTTCAAACCGGATAAATTCCCGAAACTGATGGGCTTCATGAGTTGTCTTTCTGGACAATTCAAATACTCTGGCCACCTCAGGTTCCTGCAGGCAATCCGTTATGCCGCATCCTGCCTGAAATCCCCGGATCAGAAACCGGTATGCCGCATCCGCCCGGTCTTCTGCATAAGAAAGCACCGTCAGACATAACCATCGATAAGCCAGCGGTGAAATCTTCCCTCTTACCGACCTTGCCACCTTTTCTGCCTTTTTACTGTCCGGTTCAACTTTTAAATAATCGAAAAACAGCTCCGGTTCATACTCTCCCTCCAGAAACAGCTTCTTATGATCCGCCTTCTCCCGATCCGCCCAGATATCATAGATTCCGGTAAAGACGCCATCCAACGTCGGTTCACACAAAAATCCTTTCATAAAAGACTCCCTTCTCTGTCCATACCACCGTTCTTTCCAGAAGATTTTTCCAAGCTTTTCTCACTGATATCGCGATTCAAATTTCACCCCATGCGGCCTTCTGTATATCCTCAAAAAGAGGGGGCGCCGCCAGATGCATATCATCAAACAGATTCATCTGCCGGAAGCTTTCCCGGTGTTCCAGCTCCCAGTTCTTTTTCCGGCTGTCACTGATCAGCCCCGTTGTGATCCGGTTTTCTTCCAGTTCCAGAGGAAACAGCTGTTTTCCGCCGCAGAGGATAAAATAATGAGCCCTCTTCAGCACCACACCGAGACGCTTCAGATCCGGAAAATCCAGGCTTCCCATTCGCCTTGCCGTCAAAATCCGTCTGGCAGATTTGACACCGATTCCCGGGACACGCAAAAGTGTCTCATAATCCGCCCGCATGATCTCCACGGGAAAATGCTCCAGATGACGGACTGCCCAGTCACACTTCGGATCGAGAAACACGTTAAAATTCGGACGTTCCTCCGTCAAAAGCTCTTCTGCCCGAAACCCGTAAAACCGCAGCAGCCAGTCCGCCTGATACAGACGGTGTTCCCGTAAAAGTGGAGGCTTTTCCCCCGGATCGGGCAAAAGCGGATCTTCATTGATCCCGATATAAGCCGAATAAAAGACCCGCTTCAGATCATAATTTCGATACAGAGCCTGAGCCGTCCGGATCATATGATAATCCGTTTCCGGCGTTGCTCCCACGATGATCTGGGTACTCTGTCCCGCAGGCGCAAAAGCCCCGTTGGCCTCCCAGCCTCCGCCAAACACCGGCAGAGGCTTTCCGGAATTTCCGGACAGCACTCCGTTTTCTCCCGATCCAGCAGTTCCCGGCATAATTTCAGGTTCTCCGGTATTGTTTACAGAAGCACCCCGTTCAAACAGACGCTCCCGATTTTTAAAGATTCCCGCCGCAAACCGGTCGGTTCCATACGCCCGTTCCAGAAGCGGACTCTTTCCCTGTGAAAGTCTGGCTTCCATAATTCCGTCCCGAATCCGTTTCATGGGCGTCAGAATCGTACTGCGGCTCTTATGCGGCGCCAGCTTATGGAGGCTTTCCGCCGTCGGAAGCTCCAGATTGATGCTCATTCGGTCGGCCAGCCTTCCCACTGCATCCAGAAGAACCTCATCGGCTTCCGGAATGGCTTTCACATGGATATATCCCCGAAACCGGTACTGGTTCCGCAGCCGGTACAATACCTGATACATCTGCTCCATGGTATCGTTCGGCGACCGCTGTACTCCCGAGCTTAAAAACAGACCCTCTATATAATTTCTCCGGTAAAACTCCATAGTCAGGCGACAAATCTCCTCCGGCGCAAATGCCGCCCGTTCCACATCATTGGAACGGCGGTTGATGCAATACTTGCAGTCATAAATACAATGATTTGTCAGAAGGATCTTCAGCAAGGAGATACATCGGCCATCCGCTGCAAAGCTGTGACAAATCCCCTCTGCTGTCGAGTTTCCCAGATCTCCTTTTTTCCCTCTCCGGTCTACTCCGCTGGATGTACATGCGACATCGTATTTCGCCGCATCCGCCAGAATTCTAAGTTTTTCCTTCAGTTCCATGCCACGCTCCGCCAGTTCCATATCCGTCCTCCACTGTCTGCTCCTTATTTCGAATATACGTTCGATATAAGAATACCACATGCGATCAGGATTTGCAAGCCCAATTAGAACGTTTGTTCTTTCAATGATAATAAAAAACCGCTGCATCTCTGCAGCGGTCTCTCTTCGATTCCAATTATTCAGCTACACTGACAATCTTCTTCTTATTGTAGGTTCCACAAGCCTTGCAGACTCTGTGAGGCATTGTTAAAGCACCGCAGTTGCTGCACTTTACTAAATTCACTTCACCCATCTTCCAGTTTGCTCTGTGGCTGTCTCTTCTAGCTTTGGAATGTTTGTTTTTAGGACAGATAGACATGGTTACACACCTCCTTATCCGGTAAATTTCTTTTCATGCACTACTGATTCGCGTTTCTGAAAATATCACGGATCACCGCCATCCTGGGGTCAAGCTCCGTGACATCGCAGCCGCAAGTCCCATGATTGAGATTTGCACCACATCTATTACAGATTCCCTTACAGTCAGACCTGCAAAGGACCTTCATAGGCATATGCACGAACAGCTCGTCGCGGACCAACGCATCCACATCCAGGGTATATCCATCAATATACGCCTGCTCTTCCGGCTCCTCCTCTTCTTTCTCCTCGTTCAGATCAACCATCCGGCTTACCTGATAGGATAAAGGAACACGAACTTCTTCGAGGCAGCGATCACAGGGTATCAGCAGCGTAAACGCTGCATCCGCCTCGATCAGCAGTTTCTTATCACCGGTATTTGTCACCCGAACCTCAACTGGTTTCGGATCCACTACCGGATAACTGTCGACGCCGGTTTTCAGTACTGTAAAACCAAGCTCTGCCGTATAATGCTTCGTTTCCTGTTCGTGCGACAGGGAGTCTGATAAATGAATGTGCATAGTATTCTCCTAATACACACCTGTCCTATTATACACAGATGTGTCCAATTTGTCAATAAATATATGACTTTTTATTTCACAAAAGCAGTATTCCCATAAAATAAAAATAAATGAAATGCCTCAGAGCCGCATCAGGCCCTGAAGCACTCCGTTTTCTATCTTCCCGACTCTTACTGAGCCTGTGCCTGAACTGCAGTGATCGCAACAACACCAACGATATCGGAAGCGCTGCAGCCTCTGGACAGATCGTTTACAGGAGCTGCAATGCCCTGGGTCATAGGACCGTAAGCTTCTGCCTTTGCAAGTCTCTGAACCAGCTTGTAGCCAATGTTTCCTGCATCAAGGTCAGGGAAGATCAGAACGTTTGCCTGTCCGGCAACATCACTTCCGGGAGCCTTGGAAGCGCCTACGCTGGGAACGATGGCTGCATCAAGCTGCATCTCGCCGTCCAGCTTTAATTCCGGATAGTTTTCCTTTGCGATTCTGGTCGCTTCTACAACCTTATCAACATCTGCATGCTTTGCACTGCCCTTTGTGGAATGGGAAAGCATTGCAACCTTGGGCTCTTTTCCTACTAACAGCTTAAAGGACTCTGCGGAGGAGCCTGCGATAGCAGCCAGCTCTTCCGGTGTCGGGTTCTGGTTCAGGCCACAGTCGGAGAATACGAAGGTTCCTTCTTCGCCGAACTCACAGTCCGGAACTACCATTAAGAAGAATGCGGAAACCAGCTTGGTTCCGGGCTTTGTCTTCACGATCTGAAGGCAGGGACGAAGCGTATTTGCGGTGGAGTGGCATGCACCGGATACAAGACCGTCTGCATGTCCTGCCTTGATCATCAGGCAGCCGTAATAGCAGTAGTCGTTGAAGATGGTCTCTTTTGCCTTTTCGGGAGTCATTCCCTTATTCTTACGAAGCTCTACGAACAGATCGATGTACTCCTGAGTCTTCTCATAGGTATGAGGATCAATGATCGTTGCCTTGGAGATATCCAGGCCCTTGCTGTTCTCGGCAACCTCTTCGGGGGTACCGATGATGATCAGGTTTGCGAAATCCTCTTCCAGGATCTGAGCAGCTGCCTCGAAGGTTCTTCTGTCCATGGACTCAGGCAGGATAATAGTCTTCTTGTCCTGCTTGGCCTTTGCTTTAATGGTGTCAATGAATGCCATGATGTTTGGCTCCTTTCGTAAAAAATCAAAATTTATCTAATATCATATTATACCGTATCCTCTTCGTATTAACAAGAGATATTCCCAATTTTCTTTTTGTTCTTTTCTGAATTGGCGCTTGTTATTTTCCGGTCTCCGTCTTAAAATAAAGATAATTTCAGATGCTGTTTTTGCCTGTCCTGCCGCAGAGCTGAAACTGATCGTTACCCCGTGGAAAGGAGCTGATCCCATGAAAACAGTCGGACTTATCACTGAATATAATCCGCTTCACAATGGCCATGTCCGTCATATCCGTATGGCAAAGGAGCGCTCCGGCGCCGATTATGTCATTGCCGTCATGAGCGGCCACTATGTCCAGCGGGGGGAACCTGCCTGCATGGACAAATATCTCCGGACCGAAGCCGCCCTGAAAGCCGGTGTGGATCTCGTTCTGGAGCTTCCTGTTTTCTATGCCGCAGGAAGCGCCGAATATTTTGCTGCCGGAGCCGTCACTCTTTTAGACCGGCTGGGCGTTGTGGATACCTTATGCTTCGGAAGCGAAAGCAATGACCTGGAAACCATGAGCACTCTGGCCCATGTGCTGGCCTCCGAACCGGAGCCCTTTTCCCGGAAGCTCCGGGAGCTGCTTTCCGGCGGCATGAGCTTTCCGGCCGCCAGGAGCGTTGCCCTGCATGCGTATCTGGACATGATCCATACTCCGATTCCGAAGGAAGCCTTAAACAGCCTTCTTTCCACTCCAAACAACATTCTCGGGATCGAATACCTCAAGGTTCTGTTCCGCCGTCATTCTGCGATCCGTCCGGATACGATCCGCCGCACCGGAGATTACCGCTCAGAAGTTCTCACTCCGCCCTGCTGCTCGGCCTCTGCCCTCCGCCGGATCCTGGAAACAGAGCACTCCCGCTGCGCCCCTGTGTCCGCCCAGACCTTTAAGGTCTTACGCTCCTGCGTTCCGAGGGATTCCTATATGCTCCTGGCAGAAGCCTTTCAGACCAGGCTTCCCGTGGTTCTCGATGATTTTTCTTCGTTTCTGCTCTATAAGCTTCTGGCAGTACGAAACGGCTCCATGACTGAATATCTGGATCTCTCACCGGAGCTGGAAACCAGGATCCGTGCATCCCTTACAGGCATGACCTCCTTCTCCTGCCTTATTGATGCGGTAAAATGCCGCCAGTATACCAGAACCAGGATCAGCCGGGCGCTTCTCCATCTTCTTCTGGAAATCCGTGTTTCCGATCTGGATCGTTACCGGGAAGCCGATTATATTCCCTATGCCCGTGTTCTCGGATTCCGAAAAAGTGCCGAACCGCTTCTTCGCCAGATCAAGTCGCATGCTTCGATTCCGCTGCTCACCAAGCTGGCAAACGCCGAAAAGCAGCTTTCTCCTGCAGGGCAGTTCATGCTGGACCAGGAGATCTTTGCTTCCGATCTTTATCAGGCCGCCGTCCTGCTAAAATTCGGAACACCCATGCGCAATGAATACACCCAGGGACTTGTGATCCTAAAATAAGGACAGGCGTTAATTCGCCTGTCCTATTTCATCTGATTTTCGAAACATCATCGGAATCTCCACCTCTGCATGTGTCGGTGAAAAGTCTCTGGTATAATTTTTGCGATACTCGGTCGGTGAAATCCCCACATTCTTTTTAAAGAGAGAGCTGAAATACAACGGATTATCATAGCCGATCTGCTTTGCCACCTCTGCGACCGCATACTTGGTATTGGTCAGCAGATAACGGGCAATCTCTAACCGCTTCTTGATCAGATAGTCAATGGGAGACATTCCCATATCCTTCTTAAATTGGTGGCTGATATAGGACTTGCTGATAAAGGATGCTTCTGACAGCGTATCCAGATTGATTGCCTGATGATAATTTTTATCAATATAATCCTTTATAATATGACTGTAGCTTTTTGCCTCCGCTTTATCCTTCTCCATCAGAATATTTAACTGATAGATCCGAAGGATCTGGGTCGCGATCACATTTCCCAGTGCTGACACGACCGGCATATAAACAGTTTCCGGCCGGGAGGTTTCCCGGATCAGCTCCTGAAAATAAAACTCCAGCTGATTCTTATACGGTCCCGCGGAAAAGACGGGATATTCCTCCGGCATCAACGTATTATAAGCAAACGGCGGATAACAGAAATCGATCATTCCGATAAAATAAAACTCAAAATTCTCTTCATTGTAATTCCCGGACGAATTTGATATGTAAGGATTAAATAAAGCAATATCTCCCGCCTTCATCCGATACTCTTTTCCGTCAATCGTAACGCTTCCCTTTCCGTCGACACAGAAAAGGACCTCCGCGCACTCATGGAAATGAGACGGACAGCTCCAGTTTTTTTCTCTGCGAAGATGTCCGGTATAGGTTACTGTCGGTCCGATGCTGCAGGACGAATTCTCCGTACCTTCAAAAATATTTTTTTCAAATGCCATGCTTTATCCCCATCCCTTTCAATTTTCACCCTGTTTCATTCACTAATCATATCACCCTTTTTCTTTTTTGTCAATTTTTGCTAAAATAGTTCTTGTTACAGCCTTATCTTTCGACGCTTTTCTCATTTCATGAAAAACCTTTTCCTGCAAAACAAAAGGCGGCCATACACCCAAGCCCTGTTTTCACAGAGCTGGGAATATGCCCGCCTTCGTGGCAGCATAACCTGTTTCTATTCAGTTTAAGCTTTTCTTAATCCGTCTTATTTCTTTCTTGTGAAGCAAAGATCACAGCAGTCATCACCCTCTGCAATCTTCTTGCTCAGAGAGAACTCACAGTTCATATCTCTTGCAAACTGTCTGTCACCCTCCATTGCGATATCGCAGAACAGTGCACAGTCCTCATCAGAGAATCCGAGCTCTCTCCATGCGGTAAGCAGGGGACAGTAATGCATTTCTACATGAACCTTATCCTCGCTGATCTCAACAATCTTGTTCTCGAAGGAAACCGGCTCTGCAACAAACAGATCACCAAATTCCTTCATGCTCATGGGATCCTTCATATGATCCTTGAAGTTTGCGTTCGACTGGAAGCATCCGCAGCGGTTGATTGCCGCACGGCCAACCTTTTCCATATCTCCGCCTGCTTTTCTTACTTCATCTAAAAGCAGTGCCATCCAGATCGCACGATGACCGATGCAGTAACGCTTTGCTTCGATCAGGGGATCTCCTGTATGAATCGGTTTGTTTTCATTGTACTTTGCCATAATTGTAATCTCCTTTTCTATTTTGCTGTTTATTTATTGCCGAGGTATGCTTTCCGCACCTCGTCATTATGCTGCATCTCCTTGGCGTCTCCATGGAACTTCACATTTCCGACTTCAAGAACGTAACAGCGGTCTGCAATCCGCAGTGCCATGTTTGCATTCTGTTCAACCAGAAGAATCGTCGTTCCCTGCTTATGGATGGTTTTGATCAGATTAAAGATCTCCAGCACCAGATTAGGTGCCAGACCCATGGACGGTTCGTCCAGCATCAGAAGCTTCGGCTTGTTCATCAGCGCACGGCCAATGGCCAGCATCTGCTGCTCTCCTCCGGAAAGAGTTCCCGCCTGCTGTTTCTTTCTCTCCTGCAGTCTGGGAAACAGATCATATACATAATCAAAGGAATCTGCAATTTCCTTCTTATCCTTCCGGCAATATGCACCAAGTCTTAAATTCTGCTCCACGGAAAGCTCCGGGAACACTTCTCTGCCCTCCGGGCTTAAGGTAACACCCTGCTTTACGATCTGGGTCGGTGACATTTTGGTCAGATCATGACCGTTGAACTCAATTTTGCTTCCGGCTGCGGCCTTTAACACTCCTGCAATCGTCAGAAGCGTGGTGGATTTTCCGGCGCCGTTGCTTCCGATCAATGTAACCAGCTCACCGTCTTCAACCTGGAAGTTTATCCCCTTCAAAGCGTGGATGTTTCCGTAATATGTATTCATTGAATCAATCGTCAGCATCGTCTTCACTCTTTCCTAAATAAGCTTCCACTACCGTCTGATTATTTGCAATTTCTTCCGGCAGTCCGTCTGCAATCATTTTTCCATGGTCAAGAACGTAGATCCGATCCGAAATGTTCATTACCACGCTCATATCATGCTCGATCAGTATGATCGTAAAGCCCTGCGCCTGCAGACCCTTGATAAATTTCAGAAGTTCTTCGGATTCCTGAGGATTCATACCTGCCGCAGGCTCATCCAGAAGAAGGAGCTTTGCACCGGTCGCAATCGCACGGGCGATCTCCAGCTTTCTCTGTTCGCCATAAGGGAGGTTTCCGGCATACGTATGAATATATTTTCCAAATCCTAATGACTCAAGTACTTCCAGCGCTTTTAAATGTGCTTCCTTTTCATATTTCCGGAATCTGGGCGTCCGGAAAATCAGATCAAATGTATTGTATTTCGTATTCTGATGGTAGCCGATCATTACGTTTTCAATGGTCCGCATATTCTTAAACAGCCGGATATTCTGAAAGGTTCTTGCGATTCCCGCGTTCACGATACGCTGTACCTTCTGGTTCTGGATCTCTTCTCCATCAAATACGATAGTTCCTTCTGTTACATCATAAACACCGGTCAGAAGATTAAAGATTGTTGTTTTTCCGGCTCCGTTGGGGCCGATAATGCTGACAATCTCGCCCTTCTCCACATGAAAGTTTACATTACTTACAGCCGACAGGCCGCCGAATTGCTTAGACACATTATTTACTTCCAGAAACGCCATTCGGCTCACCTCCCTGTTCTTTTACTTTCACAAATCTCGGGAATACATAAGGACGCTTGCTGGGTCCGCCCAGAAGTCCGTCGGTACGGAATACCATCATCACGATCAGGATCAGACCGTACACGATGAAACGGTACTCTGCCAGGAAACGAAGCACCTCGGGGAAGGATACCAGAACCACTGCACCGAGAAGCATGCCCTTAATGGAGCCCATACCACCGAAGATAACGATACTGAGGATCATCATGGACACATCCGAGTTAAAGGAGTTTGCATCCACATAACCGGACAGATGTGCATATAATGCACCGCAGCAGCCGGCCATGGCGGTAGAGATTGTAAACGCCAGTCTCTTGTAATGGCTCAGCTCGATTCCCATTAAGGAGGAAGCCAGCGGATCATCCTTGATCGCACGAAGCGTTCTTCCAAGCTTGGAGCGTTCAATGGCGATGCACAGCAGCACCATCAGTACCAGGAAAACCAGGCACAGATAATACATACCGTTGTTAGTTGTCTTTAAGGTCATCCCGAAAAACTCAGGCTTTTTGATATTCTGGAGACCGTAAGTCCCGTGTGTTAAGGACTCCCAGTTTACGATCAGAACCTTTACGATCTCACCAAAGCCCATGGTAATGATCGCCAGATAGGTTCCAGACAGCTTCATGGTCGGAAGGCTGAACAGCCAGCCGATAAAGCCGGTCATGATGATGCCACAGACACAGGTGATCAGGAAGTTCCATCCAAAATGTTCGGAAAGAAGTCCGGATGTATAAGCGCCAATGGCATAAAACGCTGCATGGCCCAGGGAAATCTGTCCCATGTAGCCGGTGATAATGTTCAGGCTTAACGCCAGCATTGAATAAATAAAGATCAGGCTGATCACACGCTGCATATATCTGCTGAGCCCAACCGCAGGAAGAGCGATCAGGGCAACAAGGAGAACAAGCCAGATGATTTTATCTCTCTTATCCATGTTTCACTCCTCCAATTATACTTTAGAAATCTTCGCCTTGCCGAACAGTCCGTTGGGACGGATGATCAGAACAATGAACAGAAGAACGAATGCAACCGCATCACGGTATGCACCGGATAAAAACTGTACCGTCAGGCTCTCTGCAATTCCCAGAATGATGCCGCCGATAGCGGAACCGTATAATACGCCGATACCGCCGAGAACCGATGCCGAGAAGCCCTTCAGACCGATCATGGCACCCATGGTCGGGTACACCGTCTGATAATAGCTTGCCAGCAGAAGCGCTGCGATTACCGCAGACATACCGCTCAGGAAGAAGGTCACACTGATAACTGCTTTTGCATTAATTCCCATCAGATCCGCCGCTCTGGGATTCTGCTCAACCGCCTGCATGGCAAGACCGATCTTGCTTTTATGGATCAGAAGAGACAGACCTACCAGAAGGATAACGGAAACGATCAGAATATAAACCTGAGACAGTGCAAACTTGATGTTTCCGATCTCAATCATCGTGGTTCCCAGCAGTGCCGGGAAGGACTTGATCTCTGTACCAAACAGGATCTGAAGCCCGTTTGTAATAATGTAGGAAAAACCGATGGTGGTAACGAGGGCGGCAATCCCCGGCGCCTTCTTCTTTCGAAGAAGGGCCAGGATCGATCTGTCGTATATTACCAGCAGCCCGCCGGTGAAGATAATGCTCAGAATCACAGCCGGAATCGTCCCCAGATTCCATGTCACAAACATCAGTATCATATGTGCGCCGAACGCATAGATCGCGCCATGCGCCATGTTGATCATTTTCAGTATGCCGAACACCAGGGAATAACCTACGGCAATCAGTGCATAAATCAATCCCATGGTCAGGCCGTTGACTAAATATTGGACAGTCATTTTTTGCCTCCCGTCCTGCGTATTATAAGGATTTTACGAACTCATCCCAAATCAGGAGCTTCTCATCGTTCTCAACAAACTTGCCGTCTTTTACAACGTACCAGGTCTGGGTCTTTACTGCATCACCGGTCTCGTCAAAGCTGATATTGCCGGTTACGCCTTCAAAGTTCATCTTGTAGAGCTGATCCTTGATGGCTTCTCTGTCTGCGCTGCCTGCATCTTCGATTGCCTGGATCACCATCTGTACGTTCTCATAGGTCTGTGCGGACATATTCTCCGGAACCTTGCCGTCTGCATATTCCTTGTATGCATCTACAAAAGCCTTTACCTTGGGCTCTGTGCTGTCTGCGTTCATACCGCCGGGGAATGCGATTCCTTCTGCATTCTCACCAGCCAGGTTGATCAGCTCGGTAGTATAGGAAGAACCTACGGAGATCATCATACCATCGGGGTTGATGGGACGGTACTGCTTTGCGAATGCCCCAAGAGAACCATACATACCAAGAACTACGATACAGTCACAGCCAGCTTCTTCAAACTTGGTGATATTGGAGCTGAAGTCTGTGGTTCCGTCTACGAACTCTTCTGTAGCAACCAGCTCTGCATCGGTCTTATCTTTGATCTCTTCCCAGCCAGCCAGGAAGTTCTTCTCGGCACTCTCACCCCAGTCTGTTTTCAGCTTCAGAACGCCGATCTTCTTCGCACCGCTGCGGATTGCGATCTGAAGGCTGTTGGTAGCCTCGGTCTTCTGTGTTACGTTATTACGGAAAATATAATCACCGATGGAGGAATAATCCACATGAGATGCGGAAGCGGACAGTAATACGATTCCGTCCTCCTGATAAATCTGAGCTGCCGTCATGGCAACGCCGCTGGCGAAATGTCCGAATACTGCTACGATGTCATCGTCATCTACGATCTTCTCTGCGATGGATCCGGCCTCCTCACTGGAGTTCTTATCATCGAATTCTACGACTTCGATCTGGCGGCCAAGAACGCCACCCTTTTCGTTCTGCTGCTTTACTGCAAGCTCTACTGCATTTTTGAATAACATACCGTACTCTGCGTTGTCGCCGGTAAGAGGACCAGAATACGCAAATTTGATGGGCTTGTCACTTCCCTCGCCATCATCCTTGCTGTCACTCTTGCTCTCGGCTGCCACCTTTGTTTCTGCCTTTGTGCCGTCAGCCTTCTTGTCGCCGCAGCCTGCCAGTGCAGAGCAGGTGAGCACTGCTGCCATCATTACTGCAATCCATTTCTTCATACCTTTTTCTCCTTTCCCGTTACACCTTTTTGTTCTATTTCTCTTAAGTCTGCACATTGCACAAACTCAATTGAAATCATGCGATAATTCTATACCATTTAACTATATAAATCCATGTTGTTTTTTGCACTTTATATATGTTATCTTCTGTTTTGTAACAAAAAACGAGGATGTTTCCGGCATTTTGCCGATAGCAACATCCTCGTTTCATTTTCTGATCATTGTATTAATTTCTCATCAATCATACAATATCATGTTCCGGTTTTGAATTCCATATAAAATCCTGCACTCTGCCTTATGGATTCTGCTCCGTTTTTTATGCCTCCCAGGGCTTGACCCAGGGAAGATCCGAATCCTCCACCGTATTCTTTCCGCCGTCTACGCTGATCACGGTACCACTCACATAGCCAAACCGGTCGCTGGCCATGCAGACAAGAACATCGCCGACCTCCTCCGGCTTTCCGGCACGGTGAAGCGGGATCATAGACATGGTATAGTCCGTCTGCTCATAAATGGCCTTCGCTGAAAGCACCGTATCAATGATTCCGGGCGCCACCGCATTGACGCGGATCCCATAGGGAGCCAGCTCGGAAGCCGCACCGATGGTCAAAAGGTTCACACCTGCCTTCGCCGCTCCGTAGGTCACCCGGTAATCCACCGGCACCTTGGAGGACAGCGAGGAAATACTTAAAATCACTCCGCTCTTCTGCGGGATCATATGGCGGGAAGCTGCCTTGATCCCCAAAAATACCGAGGTTAAGTTCAGATCTACAATGTAACGGAAGGTCTCCTCTGGGAGTGTGGCAAGAGGGCCGTGCTTGTTTCCACCCGCACAGTTGACCCAGATATCGATCCGTCCAAACTTCTTTACCACGCGGTCCGCAAAGGCGTCTACTTCCGCCGACACAGTGGCATTGACCTGCTCACAGAGCACATCGGTGCAGCCGGCCTCCTCTGCCTGCTTCCGGAAGGACTCTACCTTCTCTTCCGTCCGGCTGCAGATGGCCAGCCTACAGCCCTCCTCCAGAAACCGCATGGCTGCCGCCGCGCCGATTCCGGTGGTGCCTCCGAAAATTACTACTACCTTTCCCTTTAACCCAAGATCCATAAGAAAATCCCCCTTACATTAATATTAATAATAACGGAAACGCCTTTTACTAGCGAGCTTGTATCGGCATTCCGCCTTGGTGCTCTAATTTTGATTATCTATAACAACAACGGGATTGCTCCGTGCTGCGCACTCCCGCAATCCCTGAAATCATTCGCATTCCGCACATGTTCTCCGAACATGGCTGCATGCTCATGATTTGGCGGATCTCAAAGCAGAAACGCCTCTTACAAGCAAGCTTGCATCGGCATTCTGCCTTGATCTCCTGTTGTTGTCAATTCTTAAAGCTATGTATCGGTGCGGGAATCCGTCCGCCGCGGGTCACAAAGGCCTCGCAGGAATAGGGATTCACCGGCATGATGGGCGCGTAGCCCAGCAGTCCGCCGAATTCTACGGTATCACCCGCTTTTTTCCCCACTGCCGGGATCAGACGGACCGCCGTAGTCTTCTGGTTGACCATGCCGATAGCCGCCTCATCGGCGATGATTCCGGAAATAGTCTCTGCCGTAGTATCGCCGGGAATGGCGATCATATCAAGCCCCACGGAGCATACACAGGTCATGGCCTCCAGCTTTTCCAGAGTCAGTGCGTTTCGGTTCACGGCATCGATCATGCCCTGATCCTCGCTGACCGGAATAAAAGCGCCGGATAATCCGCCCACGTAGGAGGATGCCATAACGCCGCCCTTCTTTACCTGATCGTTTAATAACGCAAGCGCTGCCGTAGTACCCGGTGCTCCGACACTCTCCAGACCGATCTCTTCCAGGATCTCAGCCACGCTGTCACCTACGGCCGGGGTCGGCGCCAGGGAAAGATCCACGATCCCGAAGGGAATCCCCAGACGCTGGGATGCCTCCTGAGCCACCAGCTGGCCCACACGGGTAACCTTAAAGGCCGTCCGCTTGATGGTCTCGCAGAGAACCTCAAAATTCTCTCCACGCACCTTTTCCAGAGCTGTCTTTACCACGCCCGGACCGCTGACCCCCACATTAATGATGGCGTCGGCCTCGGTAACACCATGGAAAGCCCCCGCCATAAAGGGAGTATCATC
>CAKRJM010000021.1 GCA_934351765.1 uncultured Lachnospiraceae bacterium
GCAGCGGCCGCAGGACGAGCCGCTGAATGCAGAGAGTTTTAAATCGGAGGAAAGCGCTATGGGATATGTAACATGGGGTTATGAAAAGCTGGACCGTTTCTGTCATGATGTGTTCTGCCGGTTCGGCTTCAGCGAAGAGGAAAGCCGGATCATCAAGGATGTGCTTCTGACTGCGGATCTGTTTGGAATTGAAAGCCACGGCATGCAGCGGATGGTCCGTTATCATAAAGGAATCGAAAAGGGGACGATCCACCCGGAGGCGAAGCCGGAGGTAGTATTTGAGACACCGGTTTCAGCGGTCATCGACGGACATAACGGCATGGGACAGCTGATCTCGGTTTATGCCATGAACAAGGCCATTGAAAAGGCAAAGACCACAGGCATCGGTATGGTAAGCGTCCGCGAATCCAACCATTTCGGGATCGCCGGTTACTATGCGAAGATGGCTTCCGATCAGGGGCTCCTCGGAATGGCCTGTACCAACTCGGAGGCGATCATGGTACCGACCTTCGGAAGAAAAGCCATGCTGGGCTCCAATCCCATCGCGGTGGCCATGCCGGCAGATCCGTATCCGTTTCTGTTTGATGCCTCCACGACAGTTGTAACCAGAGGAAAGCTGGAGATGTACAATAAGATGGGAAAGGCGCTGCCGGAGGGCTGGGCGCTGGATAAGGATGGTCATGAGAGCACGGATGCCCCTGATGTCCTTGCCAACATTGTTGCAAAAAAGGGCGGCGGGATCATGCCCCTTGGAGGCTCCGAGGAGATAAGCGGAAGTCATAAGGGCTATGGCTACGGTATGCTCTGCGAGCTGTTCAGCTCGGTTCTGTCCCAGGGCATCAACTCAGACCGGTGCTGCACCTTCCCCGACAAGACCGGGATCTGCCACGGCTTCATGGCAGTGAATCCGGAGATCTTCGGTGATGCTACCGAGATCCGGAAGAATTTTTCCTGTTATCTGGAGCGGCTGAGGGAAAGCCCGAAGGCGGACGGAAAGGACCGTATCTACACCCATGGCGAAAAAGAAGTATTCGCTGAAAAAGAACGGCGGGAGCATGGAATCCCCGTCAATGACAATACCATGGTGGAGCTGGCAGATCTCTGCCGGTATCTGAAGATGGATTTCGGTTCCTACTTCGAGGGATACAAGGTGAAGAACGGAGGATTCTTCGAGGGAAATTATTAAAAGTAAGCCAACACCATTTTATTTCGCAGGAACCATGTTTCCTGTACCCTTCCTATAGAGAGGCGCAGACCGGCAGGCCTGTGCCCTTTGTTTATCGGAAAAGCCCTTCCTGAGAAACAAAAATGCTGTACAGGAGACTTTTGATCCATGCCGCGATGGAATCCCTCCCATTAAAAAAAATCATACCTGGCGGTCCGGGAAAAGAATTGTAATCCGAAAATCGCTGTGTTATAATCGTAACGGATTAAAATATAAACGATGGGACTGATGAAATATGGGGCTTCCGCTAAGAAGTGCATTAGAAAGAGTAAGATGTATATTATAGAAAACTACAGCGTGATCTATCGACTATGAACGCGGGAATCGATCAAAAACGGTGAAAATCAGAAAAGAAATCCGACATAAAAACAGAAGAAGTGTCTGGATCCTGCAAAGAAGAAAAGAGAGGAAATAGATCATGTTAAATTTTAAAAGATATAAACGAGTACCTGTCATTGATTTTCCGGAGCGTACCTGGCCGGGGAAGGAGATCGAGAAGGCGCCGATCTGGTGCAGCGTCGATCTGCGTGACGGCAACCAGGCCCTGATCGAGCCAATGGTTGTGGAAGAAAAAATCGAGATGTTCAACCTGCTGGTGAAGCTTGGCTTTAAGGAGATCGAGGTCGGTTTTCCCGCCGCGTCCCAGATCGAATATGACTTTTTAAGACAGCTTGTTGACCGGAAACTGATTCCAGACGATGTGCTGGTTCAGGTTCTGGTACAGTGCAGAGAGCACCTGATCGACCGGACTTTTGAGGCTCTGAAAGGAATCAAGCGTGCCGTTGTCCATATTTACAATTCCACCTCTACCTTACAGCGTGATGTGGTATTTAACATGGACAGAGAGCAGATCAAGCAGATCGCCATCGACGGCACCAATATGGTAAAGGAACGGGCGAAGGATTTTGAGGGTGAGATCATTCTGGAGTATTCGCCGGAGAGCTTTACGGGAACCGAGCTGGATTATGCTCTTGAGGTATGTACAGCTGTTCAGGATACCTGGAGCCCTACCAGGGAGCACCCCATGATCGTCAATCTGCCTGCAACGGTGGAGATGACGACTCCCAATGTGTATGCGGATCAGATTGAATGGATGAGCACCCATTTCAAGAACCGTGAATCCATTATTTTAAGTGTCCACCCTCATAATGACCGTGGAACCGGCGTGGCGGCAACAGAGCTGGCCCTGCTGGCAGGCGCAGACCGTGTGGAAGGAACCTTGTTCGGAAACGGCGAGCGTACCGGAAACGTGGACGTACTGAATGTGGCTTACAATATGTTCTCCCAGGGCATTGACCCGAAGCTGGAGATTGAAAATATCCGGGAGATCATCGATGTATATGAACGATGCACCAAGATGAATATCGATCCGAGGCATCCTTACGCCGGAAAGCTGGTATTTACGGCATTCTCCGGATCTCATCAGGATGCCATCAACAAGGGCGTCAAGGCGCTCAAGGCGAGAAAGAATCCCTACTGGGAGGTTCCGTATCTGCCGGTGGATCCCTCGGATCTGGGCCGCGATTACGAGCCCATCGTCCGGATCAACAGTCAGTCCGGCAAGGGCGGCGTAGCCTTTGTTATGGATACGCTCTACGGCTTCAAGCTTCCGAAGGATATGCACAAGGAGTTTGCCGATGTGGTACAGGGCGTTGCCGAGGAGCACGGCGAGGTTGCGCCTGAGCAGATCATGGAGCTGTTCAAGAAAGAATATCTGTCTGTCAAAGAGCCGTTCGGCTTTATCCGCTGCGAGACTCACGATGTGGGTGAGATCGATACCGAGGCCAAGCTGACCTATAAGTATAAGGGAAGCATCTTATCGGCAAAGGGCATCGGAAACGGCCCTATCGATGCGGCGCGTGCAGCCATCGAGGACACCGCCGATGTGCATGTAAAGGTTCTGGATTACTCCGAGCATGCGCTGGGTGAAGGCTCCCATGCACAGGCTGCTGCCTATATCAAGCTGATGGATGTGAACACCGGAAGAGTAACCTTCGGCGTCGGCGTAAGCCCCAATATCACAAGAGCATCTCATCGGGCACTGTTCAGCGCACTGAACCGGTTATTCAGATAAAAATATAAAAATAAAGAAAAACTGCTGCTTTGCAGAGAAGCGTATTCTCTGTGGGCGGCAGTTTTTGTGTTATAGAAAGGCTGCCAGCACATTCCTTCGCAGATCCACTGCCCGGGCCGGGACAGTGGCAGCCTCGATATGTGCCGGCTGACTGGCCTGGAGGGCCGCGAAGGAGGGAGCTTCAGGAGCCGCGGAACACACTGCATGAAAATGTGGTGGCTTTCTTGCATTTACAGGCCTTTTATAGTAGAATAAGGTATAATTATGGGCTTTTGCGGGGAAAGTGCGCCCTTTCGCGCATGTTTTCACCAGAGAGGACAAAGAATGAAGCATTATGATTATGTGATCGTGGGCGGTGGTCTGTTCGGAGGCGTGATGGCATGGTATGCCGGACAGAACGGAAAAACCTGCCTGGTGGTAGAGAAGCGGAAGCATCTGGGCGGCAATATCTACTGTGAGGAGATTGAGGGAATCCCGGTGCACCGGTACGGCGCGCATATTTTCCATACGTCCAGCCGGGAGGTATGGCAGTTTGTGAACCGGCTGGCGGAGTTCAACCGCTACACCAACTGTCCTGTGGCCAATTACCACGGAGAAATGTATAACATGCCCTTTAATATGAATACCTTCAGTAGGCTCTGGGGCGTGTCCACGCCGGAGGAAGCCAGAAAGAAGATCGAGGAGCAGCGCGCAGGCGTGAGCGGTGAGCCGAAAAACCTGGAGGAGCAGGCAATCTCGCTGGTGGGACGGGACATTTATGAGCGTCTGATCAAGGGCTACACGGAGAAGCAGTGGGGACGGGACTGTAAGGATCTGCCCAGCTTCATTATCCGCCGTCTGCCGGTCCGTTACACCTATGATAATAATTACTTCAATGACCGGTATCAGGGGATTCCCATCGGCGGCTATAACGGTCTGGTGAAGGCGCTGTTTGAGGGCTGTGATGTGCTTCTGGAAACCGATTATCTGGCGGATCGGGAGCGGTTTGATGCCATGGGAGACAGGGTGATCTACACGGGAACCATTGATGCCTATTTTGGTTACTGCTATGGAAAGCTGGAATACCGCAGCCTGGAATTTAAGGATGATATTTTTGAAACGGACAACTATCAGGGCGTTGCGGTGGTGAATCATACGGCCCGCGAGGTTCCTTATACGAGAACCATCGAGCATAAGCATTTTGACTGTACCGTGGATTACCGGAATAATCCGAAAACCGTGGTGACAAGAGAATATCCCGTTGCCTGGGAGGAGGGCATGGAGCCTTACTATCCGGTCAATGATGAGAAAAATCAGAAATTATATCAGAAATATGCGAAGCTTGGTGCAGAAGAGCAAAAGGTGCTTTTTGGCGGCAGGCTGGCAGAATACCGCTACTATGACATGGACAAGGTGATCGAATCGGCCATGAACGCGGCGGAAAAGGAATTTGGAAGCAGGTAGAATGATGAAAAGCTGGAGAGCCCTGATCCTTGGGGACGGAACCAATCAGGTACGGAAAAATATTATATGGAACATGATCGGAAGCCTGCTTTTCGCGCTGGCAAGTATTTTACTGTTCGCTGTGGCGGCGAGAGCCACCGGGGAATATTACGGTGGGATTTTTTCCATCGCATTTACCACCGGGCAGATGCTTCTGACCATCGGCTACTATGAGGTACGGCCCTTTCAGGTGACAGATGTGGCCGGCGAATATTCCTTTTCGGAGTACCTGTCGGCAAGGGTCATTACCTGTATTGCCATGGTGATCGCGGGGATCCTCTATATCCTGATCTCCGGGGCCACAGGTGTCCGGGCGGCGGTGATCTTCCTCATGTGCCTCTATAAGCTGGTGGACGGCGCGGCTGATGTGTTCGAGGGAGAGTTTCACAGGAAGGGCCGTCTGGATCTTTCCGGAAAATCCATGGCATTCCGAACGCTGTTTTCCGGCGGCGTCTTTGTGATCGTGGTGATCGTGACGAAGCATATCGTGGCGGCCAGTGCAGCGGCAGTGATCGCGGCGGTGCTGGGATTTGTGGTGTTTGACCTGTTTGTGATAGGAAGCTTTGAGCCGCTTCGGCTTTCTGCTTCAAAGAAACGGGTGCTCCGTCTTCTTCGGGACTGCTTTTTCCTGTTCCTTGGAAGCTTCCTGTATCTTTATATCTGCAACGCGGCAAAATATGCAGTAGATGCCTGTATGAGCGAGGAGGCAGTGACCTATTATACGGATCTTTATCTTCCTACCTCAACCATCAATCTGTTAAGCGGATTTATTTTCAAGCCGCTTTTGACTACCATGGGAGAAAGCTGTGAGCATGGGGAGTGGGAACGGTTCCGCTCCATGGTCTACAGGCTTCTTCTTGGGATCACCGGATTAACAGCGGTCTGCTGTCTGGGAGCTTTTTTACTGGGAATCCCGGTGCTGTCCCTGGTATTCGGACAGGATCTTTCCCCGTATCGCGCAGCTCTGGTCCTGTTGATCCTTGGCGGCGGCTTCAATGCGGCGGCCATGCTGTTATACTATGCCCTGACGACCATGCGCCAGCAGAGAGGGATCCTGCTTTGCTACGGGGCGGCGGCCATCCTGTCGCTGTTCCTGTCCCGCGTGCTGGTGCGGGCCTTTGGAATTCTGGGCGGAGCCCTCTGTTACACAGGCGCCATGGGCGTTCTGGTCCTGTTGTTTTTCTTTTATGTACGGAGCCGGTATCGCCGGGAGATGAGAAAATAAGATGACGATTGACGCAGTAATTCCTGTATATAAGCCGGACGGGAGGTTTGAACAGCTTCTCCGTATGCTGAACAGGCAGCATGTAAAGCCGGAAAAAATTGTATTGATGATCACCACAGCTGACGGGCGCCCGGAGGAATCACCGGCTGTCCGGCTGGCGAAGGAGAGTGTGATCCCTGCAGAGCTTCACTGGGTTGCAAAGACAGAGTTTGACCACGGCGGCACAAGAAACGCCGGACTGTCATTCTGTACTGCGGAGCTGGTGCTGTTTATGACTCAGGATGCTGTTCCGGAGGACGATCACATGATCGAAGCACTGATCCGTCCTTTTGAGGAGCCGTTCTGCGGCGCAGAGCATGGCGTTTATGACGGACATGAGATCATGACAGCCTACGGACGCCAGATGCCTGCAAAGGATTGCCGGGTGGTGGAGCGGTACACCAGAAGCTTTAATTATCCGGCAGAAAGCAGGATAAAAACGGAGGAGGATCTTCCGAAGCTGGGGATTAAGACCTTTTTTGCTTCCAATGTCTGCGCGGCCTATAAACGGGAGCTGGTTCTGAAGCAGGGCGGTTTTCCGGAGCATACGATCTTCAATGAGGATATGATCTTTGCCGGTCATGGCGTAAAGGCGGGATATGCCATCGCTTATGTATCGGATGCCCGTGTGATCCATTCCCATAACCTGTCCGGCAGGGAGCAGTTCCACAGGAATTTCGACCTGGCTGTTTCGCAGGTGGAAAATCCGGATGTTTTTTCGGGGCTCCGATCCGAAGGTGAGGGGATCCGTCTGGTAAAGCAGACCATGAGCTATCTCTGGAAAGAGGGGAAATGGTATCTGATTCCGGGGCTTGTCTGGATCAGCGGATGCAAATATCTGGGCTATCTCATGGGAAAAAAGTATAAGCGCCTGCCGAAGGGCCTGGTGGTAAAATGCAGTTTGAATAAAACGTATTGGGGGAACCGATGATGTCAGATCTGCTGATCGTAATACCCGCCTACAATGAAGAGGAAAACATTGAACGGGTGGTAGATAACCTGATCCGGAATTATCCGGAGTTTGATTATGTAGTCGTTAATGACGGATCGAAGGACCGGACAGCTCAGATCTGCCGGGAGAAGGGGTATAACCTTTTGGATCTTCCGGTAAATCTGGGACTGGCCGGTGGCTTTCAGGCGGGATTAAAATATGCCTGGAGAAACGGCTATGAATATGCAGTCCAGTTTGACGGAGATGGCCAGCACCGGCCGGAGTTTATCCAGACCATGAAGGAAAAAATGGCAGAGGGCTATGACATTGTGATCGGCTCCAGGTTTGTCACAGAGAAAAAACCGAAGACCATGCGGATGCTGGGCAGCAATCTGATCTCCGGGGCGATCCGTCTGACCACCGGCGTAAGAGTGAAGGATCCCACATCCGGTATGCGGATGTTCCACCGGAAAATGATCGAGGAGTTTGCGCTCAGCCTGAACTACGGGCCGGAGCCGGATACGGTATCTTATCTGCTGCGTCAGGGTGCGAAGGTGGCAGAGGTGCAGGTAAAGATGGATGAGCGGATCGCTGGTGTCAGCTATCTGAATCCGGTCAATGCAGTAAAATATATGACGAAGATGCTCTTTTCAATTTTAATTATTCAGAATTTCCGGAAACGGGAGAATAAATATCGGAAGAAGAACGGAGGAGAGAAACAATGACAACTGTGCTTCGTGTGGTACTGATCATCGTATCGCTTCTGGTATTCTTCGTGATGATGAAGAAGATCCGCCAGGCAAAGGTGAAGATCGAGGATTCCATGTTCTGGGTGCTGTTTGCCCTTCTTCTGGTGGTGTTCAGCATCTTTCCGGGGGCGGCAGACTGGCTCTCCGATCTGGTGGGAACCATGTCCACGGCAAACTTTATTTTTATGCTGATGATCTTCCTGCTTCTGATCAAAAATTTTGCCATGTCTCTGAGGATCTCCCAGCTGGAGACCAAGGTAAAGGAACTGGTTCAGCGGATCGCGCTGGACGATAATGAACTGCAGAAAGAGATTCATGACTGCGAAACAAAAAAAGAGGAAAAATAAGATGGAACCTTTGGTAAGCGTCTGTATTCCGGCATACAACAGCAGTGTTTATATTAAACGAACCATGGAGTCCGTGCTGGAACAGAATTATAAAAACATTGAACTGGTCGTGATCGATGACCAGTCGAAGGACAATACTGTGGAAATCGTAGAGTCGGTGAAGGATCCTCGGGTACGGTTGGTGAAGAATGAGAAAAACCTGGGTATGACCGGAAACTGGAACAAGTGTCTGGCGGAGGCGAGGGGTGATTATATCAAGCTGATCTGTGCCGATGATGTGCTTTATAAGGACAGTATCGAGAAGGAGCTTGGGGCGCTTCTGGCCCATCCGGAGGTCACGCTGGTCATGAGTGATACGGCCCTGATTGATGAGAAGGGAAAGCGGACAGGCTGTTTTAAGCGATATCCAAAGAGCGGGCTGCTGGATGGGAAAAAGGTGGCAAAGCGGGCGCTGATCTTCAAGAGCTTTTTCGGAGCACCCTGCAATACGCTGTTTCCGCGGAGCTCCTATGAGAAAGCAGGCGGCTTTGACCCGAAGTTCCCGTTTATCCTGGATTTTGATATGTGGATCCGCATGGCCTGTCTTGGAAAAATTTTCGTGATCCATGAGGAACTGAACGGATTCCGTGTCCGGAACGATTCCAATACCGGAAATCTCATCAATGATGACCGGAAAACCTATAATAACGAGCATCGCATGCTTTTGAAAAAGCATAATGCCCTTGGCATTGTACATTTAAACCGGTTTGAGCTGGGGGTCAGCATGCTGATCCGCCATGCAAGAAATGAACTGATCCAGATTTATCTGAAGGTAAATGCAAAGAAGAAACGATAGAAGTCCGGGGGCGGGAGAATGATATGGAAAAAAAGAAAAATCGCAAAGAGCTGAAAACCTGGCAGAAGCTGGTGCTTGGACTGATCGGTACGGTCCTTGCCGCAGTGGCACTGGAGCTGTACTGTAACCGGGGAGTGCTCGGACTTCCGTCCGCGGAGCGGGGCATCCATGCCATCGAAGAGGAAATGATTACGGCACAGGGCTTTGAAAAAACGGAAGAAGGCTATCGTCTTGGGGAAACGGGCGGAACGCTCCGCCTGGAATTTGGCGGAAGCTACGTGGAAAAGCTTTATTATACCTATGACCATGAAAGCATCTTCAATGTGCTGGTGACGGTTCAGTACCAAAATGCTTACGGTCAGGCGGAAGTAAAACAGTTTTATGATAAAAACAGTGCGGTGATCAGCCGGTCTGTGATCAATCTGGGAAAGAAAATTGACTGGATCGAGCTTCATACGGAGCAGTGTCTGCTGGATCAGAGTGGCGTGGGCTATGAGGCAGGCGATCCTTATGAGGCAGTGATCACCGGAATTTTCGTAAAAAATCAGACTCAGGTCAATCTGTTCCGGATATTGTTTGTGTTCCTGGCGGGCGGTCTGATCGTATGCGGCATTGTGTTCCGAAAGAAGTTTGGACAGAAGCTGGAATGGGCGTTCCTGGCCGTGAGCCTGACGGCAGGCGTGCTTATGATTGCATGTCTTCCTGCGACTAAGGTCGGCTGGGATGAGGAAACGCACTTTATGAGAAGCTACCAGCTTTCGCTCTATCCCGGAGGGCAGCAGGTGACTCCGGAGGTTCGAGATCTGTTTGTATGCGGGCTGGATACCTGGCCCTTAAATCTTCCGGATTCCCTGGAGGAAAAGAAAGAGGTCAATGAATTCTTTTTGGAAACATGTAAATATAACGAGGGGACAGAGGTGGCGGTGGGAACCCACTGTGGGATCTATACGCCGGGATATTTCGGCTCTGCGATATTCTTAAAAGTGGGACGGATACTTCATATGCCGTTTACGATGCTGTATCAGTTCGGGCGGCTGGGAAATCTTCTGGTCTACTGTTTCCTGATGGCGCTGGCAATCCGGATTCTGCCGGTTGGAAAGCGGATCTTGATGGCTGTGGCACTGATGCCGACACCGATGTTTCTGGCAGCCTGCTATTCCTATGATCCGTCGGTATTTGCCTTTTCCATGGTGGGATTTGCGCTGGTGCTGCGGGAGATCCTGGATTCGGAACGGACCGTTTCCTGGAAGCCTTATCTGGCGGCGTTATTCTGTTTTGCCTGGGGGATCCTTCCGAAAGCCGTATATGCGCCGTTAGCGCTGACCGGGCTTCTGATCCCGGCTTCCCGTTACCGGAATAAAAAAGAAATGTGGATCATGCGGGCGGGCTTTGTTCTGCTGTTCCTGTTTTTAATGTCAAGCTTTGTGCTGCCGAGCCTGTTATCACCGTCCAGCTACGGAGATACCAGAGGCGGCGCGGTGAGCGTCGGTACACAGATGAAGAATGTTTTATTCCGGCCGCTGACGTATACAAAGCTTCTTCTGCTGAATATCTGGAAGAGTCTGCCGTCTTACTTAATGGGAGACGGAATCTTCCTTTCCATGGGGCATCTGGGACTTGCCGGCTTCGGAAGTGTCACACTCCTTTATACTTGCGGCGTGATGCTGACAGAGGATCAGTCCATGAGATCAAAGACGTTTTCAAAATGGCAGAAGCTGGGGCTCCTGGTGATCGTGGTATTCACCGTTGCCCTGATCTGGACCGCGTTTTACCTGACCTTTACCGTTCCGGGAAGCACCTGGATCCAGGGCGTTCAGGGAAGATATTTCCTTCCGGTGCTGCTTCCGCTGTTCCTGGTCTGCGGCTGCAGATGGGTAAAGCTTCAGGTTACCGAGCAGACGAAGAATCTGCTGGTGATGAGTATTTCGGGATTCCTGATCTATGCCATGATCTGGAGTCAGCTGATCGTCGGAAGAAACTGGTAAAGGCTTTTGATATGGTAAGAAATCAAAGCAGAAACAAAACTATCTGCGGTAAAGCAGAGCAAGAAAATGGAACCCGTTAGTTAAAAAATGGAGAGAAAAATGGGACGTATTCAGTGTCATATTGACGGACTTCGAAGCTGTAAAAATAAGGAAAAACTTCGTGTGTATATCTGCGGCTGGTGTGCTGTGGACGGTACCGGAGATTATACGCTTTCAATCGGTACCGAAAAAAGAGAGCTTTCGTTTCTGGCGGAAGAACGGGTCGTCCGTCCGGACGTGGCGAAGGCCCTTGCCGGAAAAGGCTCAGTCTCGGAAAAAGCGCTGTTCGGCTATTACCTGGCTGTCGAGCTTTTACCGGAAGAAACCGAAAAGAAGCTGATCCTGTCAGCAGTGAAAAACGGGGAGACGAAAAAGATCGCTTCCTGGAAGCTCAGAAGTCTGGAAGAGATGAGCGGAAATGCACCGGTGCTGTATGAGATCGAACAGGCAGGAAAGACAGAAAAACAGGCAGTGATTCAGGGCTGGGCGGTTAGTATCCATGGAGAGAAATTATCCTATAAGCTGACTGACGATCGGGGAAGATCAGTTCCCGTTAAGGAGCGCAGAATGCTCCGGCCGGAGCTGGGTCTTCTGTTTCCGGATCTGGACATGAAGGAAGAAGATGCGGCAGGATTCCGACTGAAAGTGGAAAATCCGCAGAGCGCGTATTATGATCTGGATATTTCGGACAGTACCGAAACCAGAACGATCCGTATTTCCCAGCGGGAGTTTGCACGGGCAGAAAAGAAGGGGAAAAAGAGGTATCATGCCTTGAAAATCCTGGCAAAAGAACTTCGTCCCAGTGTGCTGCGCCATGATACCAGCGTGCTGGTAAAGAAGGGGCCGGGGGCACTGTCAAAGGAGTGGCGTGACCGTTATACGGTGCAGGAATATAAGTATGACCGCTGGTTCCGCGACCATGCGGTGACAGCAGAAGAGCTGGAAAAACAGCGCAGTGAGACCTTTGCTCATGCACCGAAGATCAGCGTGATCGTTCCGGTTTATCATACGCCAAAGGCGTTTTTGAAGCAGATGATCGGTTCGTTACAGGATCAGTCCTACAAAAACTGGGAATTATGTCTGGCGGACGGCGGGACGGATGATCAGATCGTGGAACGGATCGTAAAGAAATATATGGAGCGTGATGCCAGAATCCGTTATAAAAGGCTGACAGAAAATAAAGGAATCGCCGGAAATACCAATGAGGCTATGACACTGGCCACCGGAGAATGGATCGCACTTCTGGATCACGATGATATCCTGACACCGGATGCGTTGTATGAAGTAGTGAAAGCCATAAATGAACATCCTGATGCTGAGGCAATTTATTCCGATGAAGATAAGGTTTCCATGGATCTGAAAACCTACTTTGAGCCACATTTTAAATCGGATTTTAATCCGGATCTGCTCCGCTCCAACAACTATATCTGTCATCTGTTTACAGCGAAAAAGAGTCTGGTGGATACGGTCGGCTGGTTCAATTCCGAGTTTGACGGTTCCCAGGATTATGATTTTATCCTGCGGTGTACGGAACGGGCAAAGGAAACGTATCATATTCCCAAGGTGCTTTACCACTGGAGAATGCACCAGAATTCCACAGCGGCTGATCCGGAGAGCAAGCTGTACTGCTTTGAGGCCGGAAAACATGCTATTGAAGCGCATTTAAAGCGGCTGGGCCTGAAAGGCGAGGTCAGCATGTTCCCGGGCTATTATGGGTTTTACCGGGTGCGATATGAGGTACAGGAAAAGAGTAAGATATCGATCCTGATCCCTAATAAGGACGAAAAAGAAAGCCTGAAAAAATGTGTGGATTCGATCCTGGAAAAGACAATTTATCCGAATTATGAGATCGTCATTGTGGAAAATAACAGTACCACAGAAGAAATCTTTGAGTATTATAAGGAACTGGAACAGAATAAGCGGGTCAAAGTCCTGACCTGGAAGGATAAATTCAATTATTCTGCTATCAATAATTTTGCGGAGCAGAATAGCGACGGAGAGTATCTGGTGCTTTTAAATAATGATACGGAGATCCGAAAGGGCGACTGGCTGGAGCTGCTTCTGGCAGATGTCCAGCAGCCGGGCGTCGGCATCGTCGGCGCGAAGCTTCTGTATCCGGATCGTTCCATCCAGCATGCCGGAGTGGTGATCGGGCTGGGCGGAGTGGCCGGTCATGTATTTTCCACATATCCAGGAAATTATATGGGCTGCAACGGACGTGCACAGCTCCAGCAGACGGTCGGAGGCGTGACGGCAGCCTGTCTGATGGTGAGCCGGGAGGTATTTGAAGAGGTTGGCAGATTGGAAGAAGACATTGCGGTGGCGTTTAACGATGTGGATTTCTGCCTGAAGGTACGGAAAGCCGGTTATCGGATCATGTACGAGCCGTGGGTTGTGCTGAACCATTATGAATCCAAGAGCCGCGGCGCGGAGGATACGCCGGAAAAACAGGCGCGGTTTGTCGGAGAGGTTCATTATATGGAACACAAGTGGGGAGAAGAACTGACCAAGGGTGATCCTTATTATGGGAAAAACTGTCTGATGGAATTAAAGCTGTGATCCGCTGACAGAGAAAATGGTAAGGAAAAATGCCTGGGTTGATAAAGAACGGAATCAATGCTATAATCAAGGCAATATTGCCTGAAAATAAAAACGAGAACCAGAAAGGAAATTAAGATTATGGGAAAAATAAAAGTAACGACCTGTGGAATTAAGGGACTTTATGTGATCGAGCCGACGGTGTTCCCTGATGAACGCGGCTATTTCATGGAAACTTATAATCTCAATGATTTCAAGGAAGCCGGACTTGATATGGTCTTTGTACAGGATAACCAGTCCATGTCCAAGAAGGGCGTGCTGCGCGGCCTTCATTTCCAGAAGCAGTTTCCCCAGGGCAAGCTGGTCCGCGCTGTGAGAGGAACCGTATTTGACGTGGCCGTGGATCTTAGAGCGGATTCCGAGACATACGGAAAGTGGTTCGGTGTGGAGCTGTCCGCAGAGAACAAGAAGCAGTTCTATATTTCTCCCGGATTTGCACATGGATTCCTGGTGCTGAGCGATGAGGCTGAGTTTGCCTACAAGTGCACGGACTTCTATCACCCCGGTGATGAGGGCGGTGTAGCATGGAATGATCCTGACATCGGTGTGGAATGGCCTATCGAAGAGGGAATGGAACTGATCATTTCCGAAAAAGATCAGAAGTGGAAGGGCTTAAAGGAAACCTTTAAGTTTTAAGGATTTAAGGTGGTAAAGGTAGATCAATGAGTAAAAAGCATAGTTTAAAGAAAACCTGCGGAGCCATTCTCGGACTGTATGTGCTGCTTGCTGTTTTATTTGTGGTGCTTGCACAGGACTATATCCGGTATACGCCGGAGGAAACGACTGCAGTCGGAGAAACAACGGAAAAGGATCTCGGCGAACTGACAGACGGTATGAGCGTCATGCAGGTCCTGGATCAGGAACTGCGATATGTGAGCCGGGTGGAAGCATATTTCCTGACATACGGACGGGAAAATAAAGGAACAGTCCGTATGGAGGCAGTCGACACGGGAAATGACGAGGTTCTGGATACAAAGGAGATCACGGCAAAGGAGCTGGGAAACGGCACCTGGCAGAATTTTGAGTTTCAGAACAAGATTGATACCAGTAAATTACAGGGAAAGCTGGGGATCCGTTTTGTGTTTGAGGGAAGCGAAGACAGCAGCGCTGTTACCATGACGACCGAGGCGGCACAGGACGATACGCAGGAGCTTCTTGTAAACGGAGAAGTAAGACCGGGCCAGGTGCTTTGTATCCGGATTGGCCAGTTTACGGATTCCGATAACACAGCCTGGTATTATGTGATCCTGGCGGCGGGCTTCGCGATCCTCGCAGTGTTCTGCGGCTGGAATCTTATGCAGGAGAAAAAAGGCCGGATCACATTCTTTGTGAAAGCGGAGCTTATGCTGGAACGGTATGAGTTTCTGATTCAGCAGCTTGTGTCAAGAGATTTTAAAACAAAATATAAGAGGTCTGTCCTCGGTGTGTTCTGGAGCTTTTTAAATCCGCTTCTGACCATGTCGGTTCAGTATATGGTATTTTCCAGAATCTTCCGGTTTCAGATCCCGGCCTATCCGGTTTATTTGCTTACCGGTGTGGTAATGTTTAATTTCTTTAGTGAAGCAACAACCCAGGCTATGAATGCAATTACCGGAAATGCGTCGCTGATCACGAAGGTGTATGTACCGAAATATATTTATCCAATATCCAAGGTGCTGTCAACCTCGATCAACCTGCTGTTTTCACTGATCCCACTGTTTTTGGTGGCCTGGCTGACCGGCAGGGGAATCCACTGGGCATATCTGATGATTCCCTTTGGTATAATCTGTTTCCTGGTATTTGTCGTCGGAGTATCGTTTTTTCTGTCAACGGCGATGGTATTTTTCCGGGATATGCAGTTCCTCTGGGGAGTATTTACCATGCTCTGGATGTATGCGACACCAATTATTTATGATATTTCGATTCTGGAAGGAACTTTCCTGTATTCTTTCCAGAAGATCAACCCACTCTATTATTATATCACGTTCTTCCGGACGATCATAATCGATGGAGTTTCACCGGCACCTGCTATGTATGTATCCTGCGTGCTGTTTGCGCTTCTGGCGCTTCTCATCGGCGGAGCTGTATTCCGAAAAGCACAGGATCAGTTTATCCTGCATATTTAACGAGGTGTGAACAATGGTGATGATAAAAGTAAACGACGTTTCCATGCGGTTTCTCATGGCAAACGATAAAATATCCAGTATTAAAGAGTTTGTGACGGCGTTTCTGAAGCGGAAACTGAAGTTTAAGGAATTCTGGGCGCTGCGCGACATTAACTTTGAAGTAAACAAGGGCGAGGTCGTCGGGATCATCGGCCGGAACGGAGCCGGAAAAAGTACGATCTTAAAGATCATTTCCGGGATCATGAAGCCCACCACAGGGAATGTGGAACGGTATGGAAATATCGTTCCCATGCTGGAGCTTGGATCCGGTTTCGATATGGATCTCAGCGGAAAGGAAAATATTTTCCTGAACGGGGCAATCCTCGGATATTCCAAAGAGTTTCTGGAGAGCAAGTATGACGAGATCCTGGAGTTTTCGGAGCTGGGAGATTTCATTTACAGCCCGATACGGAATTATTCTTCCGGTATGCTCATGCGTCTGGCTTTTTCCATCGCAACGGTGGTGGAGCCGGAGATCCTGATTGTTGATGAGATCCTGGCAGTGGGAGATGAAAACTTCCAGCAAAAAAGCCGCAAGCGCATGATGGAGCTGATGAGCGGAGGAACTACGGTACTCTTTGTATCTCATAACCTCTGGCAGATCCGGGAAATGTGTGACCGGGTGGTATGGCTGGAGGGCGGACATGTAAAAATGTTTGGGCCGGTGAATGAAGTATGTGACGCATACGATATTTCCGGGCCTGACGGACGATAAAAAGCAGGAGACTCAGTCAATCTCAATGAATGAACGAAGAGGTGGAAAAATGGAGAAAAGAACGGTATTGGTAACAGGTGCAAACGGCTATATCGGACGCCATGTGGTAAAGGCGCTTCTCGATATGGGAAACCGGGTGATCGCAGATGACCTGGTGCTGGACAGCATTGATGATCGGGCAGAGAAGATCTCAGTTCCGATTTTTTCCGGTGATGAAAATATTTATGAACAGCTTGGCTCTCCTGATGTCGTAATACATATGGCATGGAGAAACGGGTTTGTTCACAATGCGGATTCGCATGTGCTGGATCTGCCGGCACATTATACATTTATCAAGAATCTTCTTGCAGGCGGTTTAAAGCATATTGCGGTAATGGGAACCATGCACGAGATCGGTTACTGGGAGGGCGCCATCGATGAAAATACTCCGGCGAATCCCGGTTCTTTATACGGTGTAGCCAAAAATACGCTCCGCCAGCTGACCCTTCAGCTTGCGAAGGAATATGACGCGGTATGCTACTGGATCCGTGCATACTATATTTTAGGTGATGACATCAAGAGCCATTCTATCTTTACAAAGATCGCCCAGATGGAAGCGGAAGGAAAAGAGACGTTCCCGTTTACCAGTGGAAAAAACAAGTATGATTTCATCCAGGTGGACGAGCTGGCAGAGCAGATCGCTCATGTTGTAAACCAGGATGAGGTAAATGGTGTGATCAACTGCTGCAGCGGTGTTCCGGTATCTCTGGCTGATAAAGTTGAGGAATATATCGAGACCCATCAGTATAAGATCCGTCCGCAGTACGGTGCATTTCCGGACAGACCGTATGATTCTCCCGGCGTATGGGGAAATGCGGAAAAGATAAAAGAAGTTATGGGCAGTAATTAATATGAGGTAAAATAGATGAAATTAAGCAAAGGGATCAACAATAGAGGGGTTATTTTCTTCTTTTATGACAAGCAGGGGATTGTGGATCGATATGTAACCTATATCCTGGAGGCAATGAAAACGGCAGCC
>CAKRJM010000022.1 GCA_934351765.1 uncultured Lachnospiraceae bacterium
TACAGTTGCAATCGACTTTCCCGTTGCATTTACAAATTCCTGCTGCTTTACGGTCGGATTCTTGGCTATCAATTTCAGAATTGCCAATTCCTCCAGAGAACAATCCAAAGTATCAAATTGATACTTTGAAGCTTTAGCTTTGATACTTTGGGGCACATATTCATCTACATAATCCAGAATATCCTTGATGTTGCTGTAATCGGCATAGATCACGGTGTCTCCGCCTAATACCCACTCTTTCTTCGTAATATTGTACTGTCTGATCTTACCGGCATGACTGAACACGCCCTCAAATAATCTGCGGTGAATCGAAATCCATTCGATTGGCGAGAATTGGAATGCTTTTTCCCCTAGCAGCTTTGCGATTCTTGCTGAGACAATGTCTGCCTCTTTCGTTTCGTTTTCAAATTCAGTCCGGGCAATGCGTTGCTCGTAATAGCTGTGAATACGCTTCTGCGCTTCATCAATGGTGATTTTTCCCTCGATATGGTCCTTTGCAGTGTCCAGCAAATACGTCGAAGTATTCAGCCCGTCAACCGCCTGCAGACCTATGGCCGTCTGCCACGCTCCGCTTTTTTCGGCTCTGTCCGGTTCACCCTGCCTGATATATTCCTCCAGTTCAAACTGCCAATTCTTATCCGGCATATCTGCACCTCATTCCTTACTTCAAATCCTCGGCTTTAAAGGTTGTATACCCCTCGTAATAGTAGCTGTGATCAATCCCCTTCATAAAAATCTCTCGGCTGTTAATCTCATCGGTCAGCGCCGCCCTCAGCAGCACCTTGATTTCCACATCCTTGATGGGACTGCGCTCCATCGCAAGGAGATAATCCTCTCTATCTACTTTACTCCAGTCAACGACATAACCAATTTCGGTTTTCAGTATATGATCGAGCCAGATACGGGTGCTGCGTCCGTTGCCCTCACGAAATGGGTGAGCAATATTCATCTCCACATACTTTTCGACGATCTCATCAAAATTGGACTGCGGCATCTTGTCAATGTTTGACAGTGCCGCTTCCAGATACATTAACGGCGCAAAACGGAAATTTTCCTTCGCCAGATTCACCGTGCGCAGTTTGCCGGCAAAATCATAAATATCTTCAAAAAGATGTCTGTGAATCTCCTGCAAGGTTGAGAACCTGCCTGCCGGAAGAGAATCAAGTACACCATTTTCAAACAGCTCCACCGCCCTTTTCTTGCTGATACGCTCCTCTTCACGGGCAAGCTCTGCAGAGCTTGTCAGGCCTAATTTATTTTCCAATGCCATCATGTACTTCTCATCTGCTTATTTTTTTAAGCCAGATGATTCTCCTTTCTCCCAGACCTGGCCGGGCAATTTGAATCCGCCATTATAAGCATTTATAATCATTATTTACTGTGAATTCCTGCCTATACATATTTCTCCACTCGCTTATTTAAAGCTCTGTACAATTGAGATCACGCTATCGACAGATCTTGCATTTCTTAAACCCTGCTTTAATTATAACGATTTTTTTGTGCTGCGTCCAACACATTCTGTTATAAATGATGACAATGCTTTTCCGACACACGAACTATGCCGCCCTGCTCCGGCCATCTCCTATGAGGACGGCAGTTTTCCGACACACAAAATATGCCGCCCTGCTCCACTTCCCCTTCTTCACAGAGGCGGTTCTCTGTTCCTCACCCTGCTCCGGCCATCTCCTATGAGGACGGCAGTTTTCCGAACATACTAAATATGCCGCCCGACTCCACTGCCCCTTCTTCACAGAGGCGACTTCCAGGTTGGAGCCGGTTGTGAAGAAGGGGTGGAGCCGGGCGGCACAATTACCCTATATCGGAAAACTTACGCCTCATCAATGGCCTTTCCGATATCATGTCTCATATATTTATTCTCAAAGCTTACCCACTCGGTAGCTTTATATGCATTGGCTCTTGCGGTCTTTAAATCAGGGCCTTTGGCTGTCACGCCGAGGACACGACCGCCGTTGGTCACAATGCCTTTTTCAGTGCGCTTTGTTCCGGCATGGAACACATAGTAGCCCTCGTCTTCATGGGCTTTCACCGTATCGAGACCGGAGATCACATAGCCTTTTTCATATTTTACCGGATATCCGTCGGACGCCAGAACGACACAGACTGCGGCGTTGTCCTCGAATTCCAGGGTGATGTCCGAAAGCGTTCCGTCGATGCAGGCTTCCATGACATCGATAATATCGTTTTTCATTCTGGGAATGACTACCTGTGCTTCCGGATCGCCGAACCGGGCATTGTATTCCAGAACGCGGGGACCTTTTTCTGTCAGCATGAGGCCGAAGAAGATGATTCCCTTAAAGGTACGGCCCTCCGCCTTCATGGCATCTACCGTTGCCTGGTATACATACTTCTGGCAGAACTCGTCTACCTCCTTCGTATAGAAGGGGCTGGGAGAAAACGTTCCCATGCCGCCGGTGTTGAGGCCGGTATCGCCGTCTCCTGCCCGTTTATGATCCTGGGCGGAGGTCATGATGCGAACAGTATTTCCGTCTACGAAGGACAATACCGAAACCTCGCGTCCGGTCAGGAATTCTTCAATGACCATCTGGTTTCCTGCAGTACCGAACTTTTTATCCAGCATGATCTCCTTCACGCCGTCCTTTGCTTCCTCCAGAGTATTGCAGATCAGAACACCTTTACCGAGTGCAAGACCGTCAGCCTTTAATACGATAGGGAACTGTGCGGTTTCCAGATAAGCCAGTGCCTTTTCCGGATCTTCAAAATTTTCATAAGCTGCCGTAGGAATCTGGTACTTTTTCATGAGATCCTTGGAAAATGCCTTGGAACCCTCCAGGATCGCCGCGGCCTTGCTGGGGCCGAATACACGCAGTCCCTCCGCTTCAAAGGCATCCACAATACCGGCTACCAGCGGATCATCCATGCCGATAACTGTCAGACCTATGTTTTTTTCCTTTGCAAACGCAGTCAATGCCGGAAAATCCAGAACGCCGATGGGCACACATTCGGCATATTCCTCAATTCCTGCGTTTCCAGGAGCGCAGTAGATTTTCTCCACGCGGCTGCTCTTGGAGATCTTCCATGCCAGCGCATGCTCTCTTCCGCCGCTTCCTACTATCAATACGTTCATGGCTTCCTCCTATTTCCGGCGGATTACCCGTCCGTCTTTCACTTCGATCTTATCATTTGCAATCAGGTTAATGGCTTCTGGAAGGATCTCCCATTCAGCCTGCTCCATAACACGCAGCTGAAGGCTTTTCGGTGTATCATCATCCTCCACAGCAACCGCCTTCTGGAGAATAATGGGGCCTGTATCCGTTCCCTCATCCACAAAATGAGCCGTTGCCCCGGTTACCTTAACCCCTCTTGCCAGTACATGCTCATGGACTGTCAGCCCGTAATTCCCTGTTCCGCAGAAGGACGGGATCAGAGACGGGTGGATATTGATGATCCGATTCGCATAACGCTCCACCAGCTTCGGCGGGATCACCACCAGGAAACCGGCCAGCACGATCAGATCCAGATGATAACTGTCAACGGTATCCAGAAACGCCTCATTAAAGGCCTCCCGGCTCTCATAATCCTTCGGAGAAATACAGATCGCCGGAATTTTATGGGCTTTTGCCCGCTCCAAAGCGTACGCTCCGGCGTTGTTGCTGATGACCACACAAAGCTCGGTATTTGTAATCGTTCCGTTCTCCACCTTGTCGATGATCGCCTGGAGGTTTGTTCCGCCTCCTGACACACAGACGCCAACTCTTAACATAAGGTTACTCCCTTGTCACCGGCTTCGATCCTTCCGATCACATACGGAGCCTCGCCTGCTGCCTTGATGGCCTCCATGGTCTTATCAACATCGGCCTCGGGAACTGCCAGCACCATGCCGATACCCATATTGAAGGTATTGTACATCATATGCTCTTCAATCTGTCCGTCCTTCGCCATCATGGAGAAAATCGGCGGAACAGGATAGCTCTTCTTTTCAATAACGGCTCTCGTTCCGTCGATCAGCATTCTGGGAACGTTCTCATAGAAACCGCCGCCTGTGATATGGCTGCATGCCTTTACGGTCACACCTGCTTCGCGGATGGATTTCAGAGCCTTCACATAAATCTTGGTGGGTACTAACAGTGTCTCTCCAAGAGTTGCACCAAGAGACTCACAGTATGTGTTTAAGCTGCTCTCGGACATGGAGAACACCTTACGCACCAGAGAATAGCCGTTGGAATGGATTCCTGAGGACGCCATGCCGATCAGTACATCACCGGCCTTTAAATCCTTTCCGGAGATCAGATCCTTCTGATCCACGATACCAACCGCGAATCCGGCCAGATCATATTCATCCACGGGATAGAATCCGGGCATTTCGGCTGTTTCACCGCCGATCAGAGCCGCACCGGACTGGCGGCAGCCCTCTGCCACGCCGCTTACGATGGTTGCGATCTTCTCCGGCTCGTTCTTTCCGCATGCGATATAATCCAGGAAAAATAACGGCTCGCCGCCTGCACAGGCCACATCGTTGACACACATGGCAACACAGTCGATTCCGATGGTATCATGCTTGTCCAGTGCGAACGCCAGCTTTAATTTAGTTCCGACACCATCGGTTCCGGAAAGCAGCGTCGGATGCTCCATATTCTTAAAGGAATCCAGGGAAAAGGCTCCGGAAAAGCCGCCGATTCCGCCCAGTACCTCGGGGCGCATGGTTCCCTGTACATGCTTCTTCATCAATTCCACAGCCTTATATCCGGCTTCAATGTCTACTCCAGCTTTCTTGTAATCCATACTAATCCTCCGTCCCTTATTTCTGTTTTAAATATTCCTGATATCCAAGCTTGTCCAGCTTCTCTGCTTTTGCAACTACCTGTTCCTTCAGATTCTCCGAGTATGCCTTTAACCGGCCAAGAAGCTCCGGATCTGACACTGCCAGGATCTTTGCCGCCAGGATTCCCGCGTTGGCTCCGCCGTTGATGGCAACGGTCGCCACAGGAATGCCGGAGGGCATCTGTACGATTGAATAAAGAGAATCCCGTCCTCCAAGTGATGTGGTATGCATCGGCACACCGATCACCGGCATAGGGAAAATAGCGGCGCACATTCCCGGCAGATGAGCTGCCATGCCGGCACCGGCAATAATTACCTTAAAGCCCTTGGCCTCCGCAGACTTCGCATATTCAAAAAACACATCCGGTTCTCTGTGAGCAGAGATGATCGTCATCTCATAATCCACACCAAGCTTATCCAGCACATCAGCTGCCTTGCTCATCACCACCAGATCGGAATCGCTTCCCATAATAATTCCTACTTTTGCCATTCGGTTTCTCCTCTTTCCTCTTTGGATAGACATCATATCTCTTAACCAGAACAATCCGATGCCCACTTGCGGCCGTTATTGTTCCTGTTACCCTGCTCATTTTAGCATAGATTGACAGACTAACACAACCCCGGCAGACAGGAAATTTTAGAATTCCAATGCCCGGTTTAACTCCTCTGTCCCCGGAAGCACAAATCTTCCCTCCCGGATCAGTGAAATCCTCGTCCCATCCTTATGAATCACCGTGATATCTCCAAGCTCCGAATAGGGGATCGTAATGTCTGTATGGCAGTTAAAGTACGCCTCACCGGGCGCCTCCTTCCGCCTGAGCGAACATTCGTTGTCTCTGGCGATGATCTCCTTTCCGTCCGGATTATAGACCTTTACCTCCTCGGCATGACTATAACAGGTATCACCGATTGCAAAGTGAGGTCCCATCTTCTCGATGATCAGGATCTTTAAGCGGTCCAGGATTCCAAACCGTTCTGCCATGGCATAAGCCGTTGTGTTGGTTCCGATGGCAAACTCTCCCAAGGGAAGTGCCTTATGATTATAAAGAAGATTCTCCTCGATCACAGACTTTCCTGCCTCACAGGAATACCCAGCAGTCATACCGTTTTTAAACTGAATTTCCAGATCCCGGTATTCTACATCGTTAATATAAATCTGGGAGACATGGAGCACGCCCTCCGTTCCCGCAAGCTTCGGGGAGGTAAATACCTCTCCCAGCGGAATATTCACATCGGCAAGACAGTTCTCAAAATTGGTCTCCTTTTCCGGATTCTTTAATTCATGAAGCGCCACATGCATGTGGGTACGGTTTCCGTTCCGCCCGGTGACCTCCACTGCCTCGCCCGAATCCAGTGCATCGATGAGCACACCCTGGATCTTCTTATAGCTTTCATAATCCAGGGTATTGATCCGGATCGTTTCATGAAAGATTTCCGGAAATTCCGGTCCGATCTCCGGCACCGGCCAGGAGATGATCGTAAAGCTGCGCTCCTCGCCGCGGATATACTGGTTTACCAGCTCCGCCGCCTGTGCATTCATTTCAGTCAGGAGCTTCTTCTGCTTTTCATTTAACGTATACGCCTCCGGCTTTGTCTCATAAACAAAAGGTTTCTCGCCGAAGGTTTCCATGACTGCCGGCCCTGCATAGACAGACGCCGCACGCTCCAGCTCCTCATACGTTACCCGCATGACCGAAAGCTTCCGTTCACGGTAGGCTTTGTCTAAAAACAGTGCATTGTCAAACCGGTGGTCATATTCATACTGTCGGTTGGCATAACCGCCGAAATATCCGATTTTCAGGTGCTGGCGCCTGTTGGCTGCGCTTACCGCCGCACGGAACAGCACAGGCTTTAAGCCCATGGCGGCAAACTGCCGGATCGCCGCCCGGAGAATCCGCTCAAAACCGATCTCATAACGAAGCTCCACGATCTTCTTTTTTGACAGATCGATCCCTGCCAGTTCAAAGCCCCGGCGATAGCCTTCCGTATAAACAGAAGCCATCTGTTCAATTTCGGATTCGGAAAGGGTATTTAAATATTCTGCTGTTTTCCATTGATTATCGGAAATGTATTCACCGAACCGGTAAAGATAACGAAGATCAGAAAGATCGCTCTCCATGATGATCCGGACTGCAAAATCAAGGGAAGGATCCAGCTGTTCGCGGATCCGTCTTGCCACCGTCACATCACAGTAGTCGCTGATATAGTAATAAAGAGCCTCCTGCAGTTCCTGCAGGAATGTTTCGTTTGTAAACTCATTTATTTCTTTAGATTCAAAAATGTTATAAACTTCAATAAAAATTTCCAGACAGGGCACCCATTCCTCCATGCGGTCCTCATACACATAGGCAATCCCGCCCCGAAGTTCCGCTGCCAGAAAAGCCATCTTCCGGCCTGCCTCCGGTCCAAACAGCCTTGCCGTCACTGCCGGATTGGCTCCGCTTGTCTCATAGGCCTTTCCTGAAATCCCAGCATATAAACGCCTGTTCCGTTCCTGTAAAATTTCCAGGGACGACAGCCCGGACTGCGCCTCCTGTAAAAGCGCGCCTCTTACCTCATCCAGATACAGAAGCAGCTCTGCCTGCTCCTTAAAATATCCGGCCGCCTGCTCCCCGCAGGGAGGGTTCTGCCCGTCACACTCTTCCCGGATCTCACGGATCCGCTCCATGGAAAGTTCATAGCGTTCTTTTAAAATATCCACCGTTTAAGCTCCCTACATTTTACTGTATTTTCTCTGTACTATGGTAATCCAGATGATGCCGATCAGAATCCCTGCTCCCAGAAGCAGAAGCGACCAGGACTCTGCACCGTCCACCGTATACTGGAGGACCAGATCAGCGATCTCCACAGCTGCCATCAAAAAGATCGGAATACTGATCTCCTTACAGTATGCCTGTTTTACCTCCGGTTTAATATCCCGCTCGGCATTTTTTCCGAGAAACTCGGTCTTTCCCATCCGCACCTGAACTCCCATGAAAATGAAGATCAGAGCCAGCAGACCACTCCACATGTTTGTTAAATTATCGATTCCCACGAATCCTGTCTCCTTTTTCTAAAGTACGATTCCTAAAACATAGACCGCCGTAAGCCCGGCCATTCCCACCGCATTACAGCCGATGGAAATCTTGGAAAGCAGAGGCATTCCCTCTTCCTTGGGGCGCTTTTTCTTATCCTGGATCGGCAGGATCAGCCCGAAGATCTGGAGAAAGAACGCCAGAAATCCAAGTCCGCCGATCACATTATCTCCGTGGCCGTAGCTGCGGAATGCGATGATCAATGCCGTAGCGATCATCAGAAGCGACGCAGCAAAGATCATCAGCGAAACCATGCCGGCCGCCGAGAAATTGATTTTAAACAGCTTTGTTTTCTTTTTGCTCAAACTATCCTCCTGCACCGTCCGGTACATTTACATTCTTTTCTGTCTGTGTCTCGCCATGACCGCCCGGAAGATCAGAAAGCACCAGTAGCCGGCCAGTCCGCCCAGAGTATTTAAGATCAGATCATCCACATCAAAGCTGCCCCGCCTCGTGAGAAGCTGGAGCGTCTCAATGGATAAACTGAACAGCAGGCTTAAGGCGGTTGTCCGATACCATTTCTGAAGGCTGTCCCGAAACATCGGAAGCAGAAAACCAAAGGGCATGAACACTGCCACGTTTCCGAAAAGATTCACACCTGCACTGATCGGGCCTAAAATTTCCCAATATCGAATACAGCGTTTCATTTCCCGGAACGGCACCAGGTTATACCTCAGGCACTCTGAAATTTCTGTCCGCCCCATGGCCTCGGAAAAGAACATCACATGGATCACGCCGCCCAGATAACAGAGAAACAGCACCAGGCGGAGGACTTTGATCCGATTATTTTTCACGTTTCTGCACCCTCATTACCCTGAAGTTTTAAAATGTAAGCTCTGATTTCCGCTTTAACAACAGCGCGCCGCTTACGATACAGCCAATTCCTACGACCAGTCCGACCACCACGGAAACGATCCCCATGGCGATGGAAAAGCCGCCGGTCTTTGTCATTGTCTTATAAACCTTCTCATTCATGCTTTATTCCTCAGCTCCGTACTGCTCATAATATGCGTCAATTGCCTTCTTTAAGGTATCGTCAATGATGATCTCTCCCTTATAAGGACGGTTGTAGAGATGCTCCACCACCTCAGCCATGGTAACAATGGCTGTCGTCTCCAGACCAAACTTTTCATGGATCTCTTTTAATGCCGACTTACTTCCCTGTCCGCGCTCCATGCGGTCTACCGATACCACCAGACCAAGCACATCCACATCACCCTGAGCCCTGATGATCGGAAGCGTCTCGTTGATGGAGGTCCCTGCTGTGGTCACATCCTCAATGATCACGACCTTGTCGCCGTCACCGATGGGGCTTCCAAGCAAAATCCCTTTATCTCCATGATCCTTGATTTCCTTCCGGTTGGAGCAGTAACGGATGTCGGCCCCATACTGTTCACTGATGGCGATGGACGCTGCTACGCTCAGCGGAATCCCCTTATAAGCCGGTCCGAACAGCACATCAAACCCTGTTCCGAACTTATCGGCAATGGCCTTTGCATAATAGCCGCCCAGTCTGCGCAGCTGTTCACCGGTGCGGTAAAACCCGGTATTGATAAAAAACGGGGTCTTTCTTCCGCTCTTTGTGACAAAATCACCGAATTTCAGAACCTTACAGTCCACCATAAATTCAATAAATTCCTGCTTATACTGTTCCATATGATCAAATCCTCCTCTATTTTACTGCACCGATCAGTTCGTGAATGTCCTCCACGCCATATTGTTCCATATACGCACGGATCCCCTCCACAACCTTCACCGTGGTACAGGGATCATGGAAGTTAGCAGTTCCCACCGATACTGCCGTTGCTCCCGCCAGAATAAACTCCAGGGCATCCTCAGCGTTCTGAATTCCACCCATGCCGATGATCGGGATCTTCACTGCCTGAGCCACCTGGTAAACCATGCGGACTGCCACCGGCTTTACCGCAGGGCCGGACATGCCGCCGGTCTTATTGGCAACGGCAAAGGTTCTCCGGTTGATATCGATCTTCATGCCCGTCAGTGTGTTGATAAGAGACACCACATCGGCGCCGCCTGCCTCCACGGCTCTTGCCATCTCGGCAATGTCGGTGACATTGGGGCTCAGCTTCATGATAACCGGCTGCTTTGCTTTTTCTTTTACAGCCCTTGTGATAGCCTCCGCTGCTTTTGGATTCTGGCCGAACGCGATCCCGCCTTCCTTAACATTGGGACAGGAAATATTGATCTCCAGAAGATCTACCGGCTCGTCTGCCAGCCGCTCCACCACTTCCACATAATCCTCGGTGGTCTTTCCGCAGACATTGACGATCACCCTTGTATCATAGTTTTTCAAAAACGGGAGATCCCGCTTTACAAACACATCGATTCCCGGATTCTGCAGACCGATGGCATTGATCATACCGCCGTAGGTCTCTGCGATCCTGGGGGTGGGATTTCCGGGCCAGGGCACGTTGGCAACTCCTTTTGTTACCACCGCTCCCAGACGGCCAAGATCTACAAACTCACTGTATTCTTCTCCGGAGCCAAAGGTCCCGGAGGCTGTCATAACCGGATTTTTCAGTGTCACACCGGCCAGCTCTACCGAAAGATTCATCACAGCTCCACCTCCTCGGCACGAAATACCGGACCATCCTTGCAGATCCGCTTGTTATGGACATGGCTGTGTCCGTCCACCTCTTTTGACTGGCAGACACAGGCCAGACAGGCTCCGATCCCGCAGGCCATTTTTTCCTCCATGGAGATCCATGCCTGAATTCCATGCTCTGCCGCATAGGTTTTCAGTGCCCGCAGCATGGGCTTCGGTCCGCAGGCAAACAGGATATCTGCCTCCAGGCCATTTTCTTCGATGGCATTAAGGACATTTCCCTTTGTTCCAAAGCTTCCGTCCTCAGTGGCAATGAAAAGCTTTCCGTTTTTCTCGAATTCTTCCTTTAAAAACAGATTCTGATCCCGGTAGCCCATAACCATGGTTACATCTGCTTTGCCGGAAAGCTGCTTTGCCGTTTCCAGCATGGGCGGCACACCGATCCCGCCGCCAATGAGGAAGATCCGTTTTCCTGCTGCCTCCTCCATCGGAAATCCATTTCCGAGAGGGCCTAAAATATCCACCGATTCTCCTGTCTCATAAGAAGAAAACTCTTCCGTTCCCTTTCCGGCCGTCCGGTAGACTACACGGACACGATCCGCTTCGATCTCACAAAGGCTGATGGGACGGGGCAGAAGCCTGGATCCATCCTTACTGTATATAGAAATAAACTGTCCCGGCTTTGCCTCCGCCGCCAGTCCGCACCGGAGCCACATACTGAAGATTCCCGGTGCAAGCTGCTCCTGGGAGATCACAGCCGCCGTTTCTTTTCGTTTTGCCATTGATTTCTCCTAACCTGCTTTTTTATGATAAACAATCTGCTTATTTTGCTGCCTGCAGCGCACCGTCGATGTCCGCGATCATGTCCACAACCGCCTGTCTGGACGCCTCCGCAAAATGCTCCGCACCAAACTTCGCATAGGGTTCCTTCTTATATGCTGCAATGATTCCGCGGGAGGAATTTACAATAGCGCCGAGACCGTCCTCATTGAAATACGGAACCAGGTCTGCTGCCTTTCCGCCCTGTGCGCCATATCCGGGCACCAGAATAAAGGACTTGGGCATCACCTTTCTGAGCACCTTTCCCATCTCCGGATAGGTCGCGCCAACAACAGCTCCGATATAGCTGTAGGAATCGCCCATGCAGTCTTCGCCCCACTCTGCCACCTTCTCGCCGACCCATTCATATAAGGGTCTGCCATCGATCATACGGTCCTGGAACTCGCCGCTGGAGGGATTGGAGGTCTTTACCAGAATGAACAATCCCTTTTTCTCTTCCCTGCATACATCCACAAAGGGCTTGATTCCATCGGTTCCCAGATAAGGATTTACGGTTGCAAAATCTTCATTAAAGGCAGACAGCATCCTGCTTCCCACCTGAACCTTTCCCAGATGACCTACTGCGTAAGCCGCGGATGTGGAACCGATATCACCGCGCTTTACATCGCCGATCACCACCAGATCCTTTTCATGACAGTAATCCACTGTCTTTTTGTATGCTGCCATTCCGGCCACGCCAAACTGTTCATACATGGCGACCTGAGGCTTCACCGCCGGGATCAGATCATAAACTGCGTCCACGATCTCCTTGTTGAACTGCCAGATGGCATCTGCCGCACCCTCCAGGGTTTCGCCGTATTCCGCCAGAGATTTCTTCACGATGTGCTCCGGTACGTAAGACAGCATGGGATCCAGCCCCACCACGATCGGCGCGTTTAATTTTTTGATTTTTTCACACAGCTTATTGATCACTCTCGTTTCCTCCTTCGTATACAACAGTTCCGTCAACAATGGTCATAACGACCTTTCCTTTTACCTGCTTCCCATCAAAGGGTGTATTTTTTCCCTTGGATACAAACGCTTCCTTCCGGATCACATAAGATGCCTCCGGATCGATAAGGGTCAGATCTGCACATTTTCCTTCCGCCAGGCTTCCTTTATCCACACCAAGGATCTTTGCCGGTGTATAACTCATGCGCTCCGCCATCTCCATAGGGGATAAGATTCCTTTATCCACCAGTTCTGTGATGGTCAGCGATACACTGGTTTCCAGTCCGACGATTCCGAAGGGCGATTTTTCAAACCCTCTGCCCTTTTCTTCCTCGCCGTGAGGCGCATGGTCGGTGGAGATCACATCGATGATCCCCTTTTTCAGCCCGTCAATGAGGGCATCCACATCGGCTCTGGAGCGTAAGGGGGGATTCATCTTATAGTTTCCGTCATCAGACGGGATATCGGCATCTGTCAGGGTGAAATGGTGAGGGCATACCTCTGCCGTCACCGGAAGTCCGGCTTCCTTTGCCAGGCGCACCATCTCCACACTGTCCTTTGTCGAACAGTGGCACAGATGGAGCTTTGCGCCGGTCTCCTTGGCAATCAGAATATCTCGGGCCGCGATCACATCCTCAACGCCGTTGGTGATTCCCGGAAGTCCCATTTCCTCCGACTTCTTTCCGGCATTCATGACGCCTCCGCATACCATTGTTTTATCTTCACAGTGAGCCATGACCACGATATTCTCTTTGGCCGCGATCTTCATGGCTTCCCGGTAAAGTCCGGCGTTCATTACGGATTTTCCGTCCTCGCTGATGGCAAGCATGCCCTCGCGCTTCATTCCGGCAATATCGGTCAGTTCCTCACCCTTCTGTCCCTTTGTCACTGCTCCGATAAAGGAAACATGGACCGGACATTCCGTTTTCGCCCGCTCATTCTGGCTCCGGATCATCTCCGGGGAATCGGTGGGCGGCACTGTGTTTGGCATGGCGCAGATCGTGGTCACGCCGCCTCTTGCAGCTGCCATGGCGCCTGTATGGAGAGTCTCCTTGTATTCCAGTCCGGGGTCTCTCAGGTGCACATGGAGATCGATCAGTCCCGGCATGACCCAGAGGCCCTCTGCCTCGATCACCCGGTCTGCCTCCGTCGTGATATGCTCCGCCACGGTCCTGATCACGCCGTCCTCCGTAAGAATATCATAAATTCCGTTCCGTCCCGTATCCGGATCCAGAACATGTCCCTGTCTGATCAGCAGCTTCATCGGCTCCGCCTCTCTTTCTCCGAACTCCGGCCTCTGCACCGGGTTCTCACATTCGCTTGACTTTTCTCAGTTTCTGATATCTGGTTCTAGCTGATAACGCTTTTTGTCTGTTCTCTGTGATTCACGCATCCTCCCACAGAAGTCCGCGTACTTATTCTAGCATAAGGCGGTGGCTTCGTCCAGTGGTTGTGCCCGGAAAGCGTCTGAATGAACGCATCGGAAGGCTCAATATCACACCAGTCAGACGCCGGATTGGCATGTCACTGCTCTGGAAGTATTTCCCCGCGCTTCAAAAGCAGGAATCCCAGTACGGTCACACCCATCAGTACCGGATAAAAGGTATAAGGTATGATCGCCAGGGGAGAAAGGCCGGTCTGGCCGGAGGCAAGAAGGATCTGGGCCCCGTAGGGGATCAGTCCCTGTGTCACGGATGCAAAAATGTCCAGCAGGGAAGCCGTCCGTCTTGGCGAGATCCCATAGTCCGCGCTGATCTCTTTTGCAATGGGACCGGCAATGACGATGGCAACCGTGTTATTGGCAGTTGCCATGTCGATCAAAACTGCCAGAAACGCGATTCCAAGCTCCGCTCCCCTTTTTCCGCGGATCCGCTTATGGATCACATTCAGGATACAGGTGATTCCTCCGTTCTTCCGCACCAGCGATACAATACAGGCCACCAGGATCGAGATCACGGTGATATCATACATGGAGGTGACGCCGTTTCCCATGACCTTGAAGATCTCCAGCGGTGCCAGAACACCGGTGGCTACACCGACAATCGCCGACAGTACCGTGCCGCCGATCAGCACCAGAAAGACATTGAGCCCTGCCAGAGCGCCCACTAAAACCACCAGATACGGCAGTACCTGAAGCAGACTGTAGCTTCCGGATTCTGCTAAAGAAAAGCTGGTATTTCGGCTGATGACCACATAGATTACCAGCGAAATAATTGCCGCCGGAAGTACCATCAGGAAATTCTCTTTGAATTTATCCCGCATTTCGCACCCCTGGGTACGGACTGCCGCAATGGTCGTGTCGGAGATCATGGAAAGATTATCACCGAACATAGCGCCGCTTACCACCGCGCCGATACAGACTGCCATAGAAAATCCGGTCTTTTCGCTGATCCCGATGGCAATGGGCGCCAGCGCCCCGATGGTTCCCATACTGGTTCCCATGGAAACCGACATGAAGCAGCCAATGAGCATAAGCCCTGCCACGGCAATTCCGGGCGGAAGAATGGATAATCCCAGAGCCACGGTACTGTCCGCACCGCCAGCTGCTGTCACTGTTCCGGAAAAGGCACCGGCCGCCAGAAAGATCAGGCACATGGTCACGATATTTTCATCTCCGACTCCCGCCGCTATGATCTTCAGTTTTTCTTCAAAGGACAGGCTCCGGTTCTGGAGAAATGCTACAATCAGGGCGATCAGAAATGCCACCACCGCCGGCATTCCGTAAAAATCCCCGCTTATGATCCCCATTCCCAGGAACAACACAAGAAATACACCAATGGGCAGAAGCCCCCATACATTTCCCCGTTCTCTTTCTTTGTTCTGTACTCTGTTCTCTTCCATAATACCCTCCCATTTCTTTTGTATCACAAATCTCCTGATATCACAAAACCGCCGCAGGTATTCCCTGCAGCGGTTTTCTTTCGTACTGCACTTGCACTTTAATTTAGTCTTCTCCGTCCTCTTCATCGGAAATCGCCGCCGATACAGAGCTGATAGTGCTGACCACAGCGATCACTGCGCTGATGACCACGATGAAAACAATCAGCCCGATCAGGAAATATACGATAAACTGGTTATCGCTGCTGCCTGTTTCCGCTTCGTTGGTCTTTACGGCATCGGTCTTCGCCTCTTCCACAACAGCCGTTTTCGCTTCCGTCTGTCTCGGCGCATGGAGGATTCCTCCGCCAATGACACAGGCTGCCAGGATCAGTAACGTTCCCAGAAGCCGCCGGATGACCTTCTTTTTTGCCTGTTCCTTATTCATGATATCATCTCCCGCCTAATTTAAAACCTGCTACCAGCATACCATATTTTCTCGAAAAATGGAACCTCTCATTTTCGCTTTCTGATCGATTCCGAAGCTGGCACAGCATTTCCGGGTCAGGCATTTTATTTATTGAAGAAGCCCTTCTTTTTATGTTTTTCTTCATGGGAAGATTCACCGTTCGTCTCGCCCATGGCCTCCTGGAATTTCTGGAGTGCTTCCTTCTGCTCTTTACTGAGTTTTTCCGGTACCTTGACTACCAGAGTTACATAATGGTCGCCTCTGGTATTCTTGCTCCGCAGGAATGGAACGCCCTTTCCCTTCAGCCGGATCCTGGTATCGGTCTGCGCTCCAGGCGCTACATTGTAGGCCACTTCTCCGTCCACAGTCTTGATTCGGATCTCGCCGCCAAGAGCTGCCGTTGCAAAGGAGATAGGAACCGTAGAATAAATATTGGTATCCTGACGACGGAAGGTGGGATGCTGAGAAACAACAACCTCAACCAGCAGATCGCCCCGTTCTCCTCCATTTACACCAAGCTCTCCTTTTCCGCGGAGTCTTACGCTCTGGCCGTCATCAATTCCGGCAGGAATGGAAACAGCGATCCGCTTTCTCGAGCTGGTATATCCCGTTCCGCGGCAGGCAGAACATTTCTCCTTGATGATCTTTCCGGTTCCGCCGCAGTCCGGACAGTTCTGGACATTCCGCACCATGCCGAACATGGACTGCTGGGTGTAGACCACCTGGCCCTTGCCGTTGCACTTCGGGCAGGTCTCCGGCTGAGTTCCGGGCTTTGCACCGGTTCCGTGGCACTGGGCACACTCATCCTTTGTGGTGATCTCCAGCTCCTTTTCACAGCCGAACAGCGCTTCCTCAAAGGTAATGCGAATACTGGTCCGCAGATTGGCTCCCCGCATGGGGCCGTTGTTTGCCCGGCTTCTGCTTCTTCCTCCGCCGAACAGATCTCCGAAGATATCTCCGAAAATATCTCCCATATCCGCACCGCTGAAATCAAACCCGCCGAAGCCGCCGGCTCCTCCTGCTCCGCCGTCAAAGGCTGCATGACCAAACTGATCATACTGACGCCGTTTTTCCGGATCGCTTAAAACCGCATACGCCTCACTCGCTTCCTTGAACTTTGCTTCTGCCTCCGGATTTCCCTGGTTGGTATCCGGGTGATATTTCTTTGCCAGCACACGATATGCCTTTTTTAATGCTGCCTCGTCAGCATCCTTCGGGACACCGAGCACCTCGTAATAATCTCTTTTATTCTCAGCCACTTGTTCCACCTCTCCAAAATCTCCCCGGACACACCAAAAGATTCAAGGCGCCCCCTTTCGGGGGCTGCCCTGAATCCCTGGAAAAACGGAAGAGTTTTTATACCTCTTTGTAATCTGCGTCTACAACGTCATCGTCTGCTGCCTGGCCTGCTCCTGCACCGGCTTCAGGACCTGCGCCCTGTGCGCCCTGTGCTCCCTGTGCACTCTGAGCCTGCTCATACATCTTGGCGAAAAGCGCCTGAGCACTGTTCATCAGCTTCTCTTTGCCGGACTTCAGTTCATCAAGCTGTGCGTCAGAGATCTCACCGTTTGCCGTTGCATCTACAACTGCCTTCAGGGACTTGATATCCTCTTCCACTGCGCTCTTCTGAGCAGGATCGATCTTGTCTCCAGCTTCCTCCAGTGCCTTCTCGGTCTGGAATACCATGGAGTCTGCTTCGTTTCTTGCATCGATGCCCTCTTTACGCTTCTTGTCCTGAGCCTCGAACTCAGCTGCTTCCTTAACAGCCTTGTCGATGTCAGCCTCAGACATATTGGAGCCTGCGGTAATGGTGATGTGCTGCTCCT
>CAKRJM010000023.1 GCA_934351765.1 uncultured Lachnospiraceae bacterium
TCGACAGCTTCCAGGCAGTTGTTTGTGCGAAGATGGCTTCCGAAACGTTGAAGGCAAAGAAGGTAGCAGTCCTTTATAGTAATGCAGATGATTATTCTTCCGGTCTTGCGACAAATTTCCAGAAGGAGTTTGAAGCGACAGGCGGCGAGGTTGTAGCATTTGAGGCATATGCCGGTGCGGATGTAAAGGATTTTAAGGCTCAGCTTACCAATATTCAGAACTCCGGAGCAGAAGTGATCTTCCTTCCCAACCAGGCGAACGAACTTCCTCTTTAGATCCAGCAGATCCGTGAAATGAACATTGATGCGCAGATCATGGGAGAAATGTCCTGGGATAACCCGAATGTTCCGGAACTGGCCGGTAATGAAAATGTGGAAGGCTGCTATTTTATCTCTCTGTTTGCAGCTGACAGTACGGATCCTGTAGCTCAGGCATTTACAAAGGCGTTCCGCGAGAAATATAATCTGGAGCCCAATACACAGTCCACCATGTCTTATGACTGTGTACAGATTCTGGTTGATTCCTTCAAGAGAGCCGGAACGGTAGATGACAGCGCTGCATTAAGAGATGCGATCCAGGCAACGGATCTTGATCTGCCCAGTGGTCATCTGGTATTTGATGAAAACAGAAACCCTCAGAAATCTGCCAATGTAATGGTTTACAAAGATGGTGTACCGACCTACGTTTCTACAATCAATCCATAAACGGTAATCAGAAGGGGCGGGGCGATTGCCTCGCTCCCTTTTTGTCCTGAATTAGGAAAATTCTTTCTAATAAAAAAGGAGGAAACCATGTCACAATTTTTTCAGCTTCTTATATACGGCCTTCAGCTTGGGACAATTTATGCTTTGGTAGCTCTGGGCTATACGATGGTATATGGAATTGTAAATCTGATCAACTTTGCACACGGCGATTTTTTAATGCTCGGTGCATATGCGGCCTTTTTTACCGCTCTTTTTGCAGGTCAGAATTTTGTAGTCTGCCTGATCATGGCAATGGTTGTTACCGGTCTGATTGGAATTATCACAGACCGGATCGCATATAAACCGATGAGAAATCAGCCGAAGCTTTCGGCGCTGATCACTGCCATGGGTGTGTCAATTTTTATCCAGAATTTATGCAGAGCGCTTCCGTTTATCGGCCCGATCCCGAAAGCGTTCCCTACATTATTAAAGAGCAAAAGCTTTCAGATCGTGGGAATCACGGTTACAAGCACCCAGATTCTTTTAATCGTACTGGCGCTTGTTCTTATGCTTGGATTAAATTTTATTGTCAATAAATCCAAGATCGGACGCGGTATGCGTGCAGTTTCCCAGGATCGTGACGCGGCTTCCCTGATGGGAATCAATATTAATATGGTCATTGCAAGTACATTCTTTATTGGTGCGGCATTGGCCGGTGCCGGCGGGGTATTTTATGGAATCATGTATCCGACGCTGGAGGTAAGCATCGGATCCTTCCTGGGCAACAAAGCATTTATCGCAGCGGTTGTCGGAGGAATCGGAAGTATTAAGGGAGCCATGTTCGGCGGAATCCTTATGGGAGTGATCGAAATTTTTGCAACGCATGTTAATGCAGATATCGGATTCGGCGCGGCGTATGCAGCAGTGATTATTATTCTGCTTGTAAGACCGGCAGGCCTCTTCGGCAAGCTGATTACAGAGAAAGTGTAGGTGGGATGGATGAAGAAAGAAAAGTCGTATATCAGTTACCTTGCCATTCCGATTTTGTTTGTACTGATTATTCTGCTTGCAAAAGTGGAAATCATCAATCCTTACTGGTATCAGATCATCCAGCTGTCCTGCATTAACGGAATCGTGGCAATGAGTCTGAATCTGGTAAATGGCATGACAGGTCAGTTTTCTCTTGGACAGGCAGGATTTATGTCTCTGGGAGCATATACTTCGGCCATGTTGACGAAGCTGGTGTTTCAGCCATTTATGACGAATACAGTGCTTGTTTATGTGTTTTACATTCTGGCACTGGTGGCAGGAATGGTCGTTGCTGCGTTTATCGGTTTCCTGATCGGAATTCCATCGCTGCGGTTAAAGGGCGATTATCTGGCAATCATTACACTTGGATTCAGTGAAATTATTCGTGTGTTATGGAGAGTATTTCCATTTTCCGGAAAAGCCAAGGGGCTGAACGGAATTCAGAAACTGAGCAATTTCCCGATCATTTTTGTGTCTGTGATCCTTGTCATGATTTTATTAAGAAACTTTACCCATTCCCGATATGGGAGAGGCTGCGTGGCAATCCGCGAAAACGAGCTTGCGGCAGAAACCATGGGAATCAATACGACAAAAGCAAAGATTAAATCCTTCGTTTTTTCAGCAGCAATTGCCGGTCTGGGCGGAGGCCTGTATGCCCATCTGATGATGTTTATCAATCCGGAAATGTTCAGTCAGACCAAGTCGACCGATATGCTTCTGTATGTATATGCCGGCGGTGTAGGAAGCTATTCCAGCTCTCTTCTTGGTGCACTGCTGTTTACAATGCTGCCTGAGTTCCTCCGGTTTATGGGTGAATGGAGACTTGTTATTTATGCATTGATCCTGATCGTGATCATGCTGAACCGTCCCAAGGGAATTTTTGGAAAACACGAGTTTGGTTTTATGCGTTATGGACAGAAGGAAAGCATTTATCAGAAGGCGGATAACGGCGGTCTGATTTCAGCAGCGGCAGGAAAACTCCGAAAAAGAAAGGAGGCAAACTAAATGTCATTATTAACGGCAGAGAATCTTTCCATCGAATTCGGCGGACTGAAGGCGGTACAGGACTTTAATCTTGATCTGAAGGAACATGAGCTTCTGGCAATCATCGGTCCCAACGGTGCGGGAAAAACAACAATTTTTAACCTGCTGACCGGTATTTATAAACCGACTCACGGAACTGTGAAGCTGGACGGAAAGGTCATGAACGGTCTGCGTTCCAATGTATTTACTGCGCATGGCATAGCCAGAACCTTTCAGAATATTCGCTTGTTTGGATCAGCAAGCGTACTGGATAATATCGTGATCGCCATGGAACTTCAGGTAAAATACAACATGGCACAGGCGTTGTTCCGGACAAAAAAGTTCCGAAAGCAGGAGGAAGAATTTAAGAATCAGGCGATGAAGCTGCTGGAGGTATTCCATCTGGCGGACAAAGCAGATTTTCTGGCGAAGAATCTTCCTTATGGAGAACAGAGACGGCTGGAAATCGCGAGAGCACTTGCAACCAATCCGAAGATTTTATGTCTGGATGAACCGGCAGCAGGTATGAATCCCAGTGAAGTGGATGAACTGGTAGAGCTGGTACATGAAATCCGGGAAAAATTTGATATTACGATCATCCTGATCGAACACCATATGAATATGGTTATGGCAATCGCAGACCGGATCAAGGTGATTGATTTCGGCGTGACCATTGCAGAGGGACTGCCTGCCGAGGTACAGAATGATCCGAAGGTAATCGAAGCTTATCTTGGAAAGGAGGAGGATGAATTATGCTAGAGGTTAGCCATCTTACGGTGAATTATGGTTCGATCAAGGGCGTAAATGACATCAGCTTCCACGTGGAAGAGGGAGAAATCGTAACACTGATCGGTGCGAACGGAGCAGGAAAAACCAGTACACTGCGGGCTCTTTCCGGATTAAATAAGAGCGGAACGGGAACTTCCATCAAATTTATGGGAGAAGAGCTTACCAAGCTGACACCCCATCAGATTGTTGCCAGAGGATTGAATCATGTACCGGAGGGAAGAAGAATCTTCTACAGCATGACGGTAAAAGAAAATCTCCTGATGGGAGCATGGATTGATAAAAATCAGGCGGTAATCAGGAAAAATATGGAACGGGCCTATACGCTGTTTCCGAGGCTGAAGGAGCGTGAAAACCAGCTGGGCGGAACACTTTCCGGAGGCGAGCAGCAGATGTTAGCAGTAGCCAGAGCGTTAATGACCGGAGGGAAAATGCTGCTTTTAGATGAGCCGTCCATGGGACTGGCCCCCATTGTTGTCCGTGGAATTTTTGATATTATTCAGGAACTTCAGAAGGAAGGAATGACCATTCTTCTGGTGGAACAGAATGCCAATATGGCATTATCCATTGCCAACAGAGCTTACGTTCTTGAGACCGGAAAAATCTCACTGGAGGGGCCGGCACTGGAAATTAAGGCTAATGACAGCGTAAAGAAAGCATACTTAGGTGCATAAGGGAAACGGGAGGAGTATAAAATGGACCGTATATCAAAAGTCGGGAAATGTATTGAGCGTTCATCAATCCGCATTTTCCTGGAAAAACAGAATAAAATTGCAGAAACATGTGATGATATGATTTCATTTACCATCGGAGAACCGGATTTTCAGGCTCCGCCGAATATTGTAGAGGCGGCGATCCAAGCACTTTCCGAAGGAAAGATGAAGTATGCGCCGAATGCCGGTATTCCGGAGCTTCGCCAGGCTATTTCGGAAGATCTGGAAAAAACACATGGCGTTCATTATGATCCGGATAAGGAAATTGTAATTACGCCCAGCGGCATGGAGACGCTTCGGCTTGCGGCCATGGCAATCCTGGATGATGATGACGAGATGATCGTAAACGACCCCTGTTGGGCAAATCATCCCAATCATCCGAAAATGGCTCATGGAAAAGCCGTTATGGTTCCCGTTCATGAAGAGGACAACTTCTTTTACAATCTGGATGAGCTGGAAACCTACATTACCGATAAAACAAAGGCGATTCTGTTAAATACACCGAATAATCCGACCGGAGCAGTGATGTCACAGGAGGCTATGGTGCGGTTCTGTGAGTTTTGTAAGAAGCATGATCTGATCGTGATTTCTGATGAGGTGTATTATAATATCATATTCGATGGATTGAAGTTCTGTAGTCCGGCAATGTTTGAGGGTATGAAGGATCGGGTGATTATTTCCCAGTCATTCTCAAAGACTTATGCGATGACTGGCTGGAGACTGGCCTATGCGGCAGGACCGGCAGATATCATCGAGGCGATTGGAAGGCTTAATGAAAATTCAATCTCCTGTGTGAATACGTTTGTACAGTGGGCGGGAATTGAAGCATTAAAGGGAACCAGAAAATACATTGATGCCATGGTGAAGGAGTTCGAAAAACGTCGTGACATTGTATATGAGGGAATCAATGCGATCGATGGAATCTCCTGTGTAAAGCCGCAGGGAGCCTTTTATGCCTTTGTAAATATAAAAGGTACCGGTTTGACTTCTGAGGAATTTGCTGTTAGACTGCTGGAAGAAAAGCATGTCGGGATGGTTCCGGGAACCGGATTCGGGAATTCGGGTGAAGGGTTCGTACGTCTTTCTTATGCGACCTCAACCGAAAATATCCGGGAAGGAATCCGGCGGATCGGTGAGTTTGTGAGTGGGTTAAAGAGGTAAAGGATTAACAGAGGAGCCCTGCAGTTATGCGGGGTTTCTCATGTTTTAAAATTATGGATAAAAGGTGAGCCTGAAACGAATGTAGCTATGTTATGGTGAAAAGGACATAGTAAGAAAGGAAAAATGTATGCCAATAACCGTGAAAGAGATTATGCGTCTGCCTGAATTTCAGAATTTTACTTTGATTGCAGGACGGAGCGGGGAAAGAAATCAGATCATGAACATTGGAATCCTGGATTATGAGTATGCAAACGAAGATCCGGAACTGGAGCGGCTATGGGCGTTCGGAAAGAATGCGTTTGTAATCTCCAGCATGCTGTTTGCAAAAGATCATCCGGAACGGATTTTTCCGTGTATTAAGGGGCTTGTGCGGGATGGTGTGGCGGCGCTGGCATTTAAAACGATTTATTATGATACACTTCCGAAAGAGGCTTTGGAGTATGCCAATGAATGGGGACTTCCGGTCTATACCTTTGGACGGGATGACGCGTATTTTCAGGATATTGCAATTTTGATAAAAGAGAAAATGGAGGAGCGGGATGATACAGAGCTACTGGAGCAGAAAATCAATCTGTTTCTCAATGGGAATCTGAGCATAGCAAATCGGCGGGAGCTGTTTCAGGAGATTTTTCCGGGAAAGAAATATGATCGTTATCTGGCTGTGTACTGTAATACAAAAGCGCTCGCCTGGACGCTTTATTATGTGCGAAATCTGGAGGAGCTTCAGGGGAGACTGGGAAAAGAAGACTCTGTTTTCCGATATCAGAACGGATATCTGGTGATTCTTGATATGGACGATACAAAACGAAACGGAGAATTGAAAACTGTTGTTTCCAGGATCCTGCAGCTACGGGAGAAGGACTATTATATCGGGATCGGAAATATTCATACATCTATGGATGATATGAATCTTGCAATTCAGGAGGGCTTGTATGCCAGTCAGTATTCCAGGCTTACCAACAGTGGGGCTGTAAGCTTTCAACATATGGGGATTTATCAGATCCTCCTGCCGTATTGCCGGGATCCGTGGATGATCCAGTACTGTCGGAGCATTCTGGATCCGATTCTGGAATTTGACAGGCAGTATGATGGAGAATTATTTAGAACGGCTGAGCTTTATGTAAAACTGGATGGGGATGTGGAGGCTGTGGGCAATCAGCTCCATCTCCATAAAAACACCGTTCGGTACCGGATGAACCGAATCAAGGATCTGATCGGGGTGGAATCCAGATTTGATGAGCAGCTGTTTGTGGCATTTCGAACCTGGGAGATTCAGAAGGACGTGTCACAGAAGGGATAGAAAAAGGGCCTGTCGGGGTTATTCCCCGGCCAGGTCCTTGATCTGATTATGGAGCAGTGCATCATATTTTTTCAGGAAATGCTCCGTTTGCGGCGTATTCAGAAGCTCGGAGGCGAAGATACCGGTTTCCAGGCTGTCGGAAAATTCCCGGAGCAGGAAATCGAGAACAGCATGAAACCGGGTGAGCAGTGGCTGTCTTCCAGCTTCCAGATCATTTTGTCTGGTGCGGAGCATACTGCGGAAGCCGGCGAGCGGGGAGGCTGCTGTATTCAGGCGAAGGTTCTGGAGAAACGTTGTCACCTGTGCAGACAGCAGATGCTCCAGGCGTTCCTCCTCCGGTGCGAGCAGGCCGAGGCTCTGTTTTGTATTCATGGCAAGCGTTCGCTTTTTCAGAAGGCTTTGACAGGCTGTGGAGAAGGCCGGGAAGGAAGCAGAAGCAGAAGCAGAAGCAGAGGAAGCTTCAGCGGTCGGCCGGATCAGATCGAAATCTGTCTGTGAAGCGGCCGGCTGTACGGCGTTCAGGCTGTGCTCCAGTCCGTCGGCGAAGTAGGAGAGGCTCTGTAACAGGGTCTCCTCTTCCATATAGTCCTGACTTTCCCGGCGGAGCATACCGGAAAGCTGGGTGATCAGGCAGAACCGCTCGTCCGCCGGGCGGGAGGCCAGGGAAAGGGAAGCGGGCGGCATGGTGCCGGATTCCAGAAGCTCAGCGAACGGGGCATCTTCAGAAAGCTTCCGGCAGAGTCGATAGTAGGAAGCAAAGGATTCGCTGACGGTACGGCTCTGAAGATACTGAGAAAAGAAACTGTCCTCTACGGGAAGCTCCAGCGCTTCATAAGTCTTTAATGCCTGAGACAGATCCTCCCAGCTTCGCGGCGTTACAAATTCCCGGCCGTATTCGCTGCGGGAAAAGGTGGTAAAATCCTCCCGGTTCAGCCGCAGATAAGACAGAATGGAATCATGAACGGAACGGCCGGCGGCGTAGGAAAGCCAGGTGTCCAGGTCAGCCTCCAGCTCCATGTATTTTACGCGGTCCAGCGTGACCACATCGAATTCCCGGGCGGAGCGGTTATATTTGGGCGGATTTCCGGCGGCCGCAATGATCCAGCCATCGGGGAGCACATGCGTCCCGAACATCTTAAACTGGAGAAACTGGAGCATGGTGGGCAGAAGGGTTTCGGACACGCAGTTGATTTCGTCGAGAAAGAGAATCCCTTCTTCCTGTCCGGTCTGTTCGATCCGGTCGTAAACGCCGCCGATGATCTCGCTCATGGTGTATTCCGTCATGGAATAGGTTTCGCCGCGGAAGCTGTGCTCGCGGATCAGCGGCAGACCGATGGCACTCTGGCGGGTGTGATGAGTCATCGTATAGGAAAGAAATCCGATCCGGCATTCTCTGGCAGCCTGGGAGATGATGGCGGTTTTTCCGATTCCAGGGGCACCCATGAGAAAAATCGGGCGGCGGGAACGCGCGGGAATCCGGTAAAGTCCGGCGTTATCTTTGGCTGTGTAGGCCTTTATGGTGCGGCAGATCTCGTCTTTTGCTTCTTTAATATTCATAATCCGCTCCTTTCGGCGGTTCGGCAGGCAGAATCAGGGTTTTTGCCCAGCCGGGTACATCAATGTCATCATAGCGGTGGTTCAGAAAGATAAAGGTGGTCGGAATTTCCGGATCTTTTTCCGGGTAAATCCCCAGTCCGTCGGTGAAATAGAGGATTCCGGACAGATGGGAAAATTCCCGGTTCTGGATCAGCGCTTTTATATGGGAAAAGGCAGGACGGAAATCGGTTCCGCCCATGCCGCAGATCTCCAGGCTGTCAATATAGGTATGCCAGTCCTCCGGCGAGGTGATCTTATCGTCCCGGCGGACGTCCGTATCGCACTGGAGGATATGAAGATTGAACGGGTGAAAAAACAGATCCTCTTCCTCCATGAGCGCCCGTGTTTCCTCTAGAAAGGCCTGGGTAAGTGTCCGGGAACAGGATCCGGAGGTATCGATCACGATGGCAAGCTCCCGGATCTTTTTTGCTTCCTCCGATTCCAGCGGCTCGATGAGCGGCAGGCCGTCATAATGCTCCAGCCCATATAAATAAGAAGGATAATAGAATTCACGGGAGCTGAGCCGGAAATCCTCGCCCCAGCAGGACAGGTCTTTTAACAGTTTCCGGTAATTGCCCCGTCTTGCATCGGTCAAGGTCAAACGGCGTTTTCCGGTTCCGGGATTTCGACCCATGGAGGGCCGCCCGTTTCCGCTTCGCTGAGTTCGTCCGAACTGTTTTTGAGCAGCTAAAGAACGGGAAAGCCGGTCATAGGATAACAGGGCACCTCGGCCGGTTAAGCTTTTCCGAAGCATCGCCCAGGAGGCCTCCTGCTTCGAAAAGGAAGAAGGGCGGTTTGTATCATGAGCTTCGTCCCGGCTTTTGCGGGGAGCGGGGCCGCTTTCGTTTCCGTCCGGGGCTTCTCCGTCACCGGAGGCACGGGCACGTTTTGCAGATCCGGAACCGGCGGCATAGATTGGCCATGCCTCATGGGAATCCGGCGGCAGTACCGAACCGTCCGGAAACAGCTCCGGAACAAGAACCGAAAGAAACCGGGCGGCCTGTTCATCACAGCGGCGGTTCCATTCCTCCGCCGGGCAGTCTGCCGGTTTTCGGAAGGAATGGCCGAGAATGCAGTGAAGCAGCTCATGAAGAAGAAACAGAAGCGGTTCTGCCGGGGAAGCTGCGGCTGTGTCCCTGTCGGACACTGCAGGCCGGAAATTCAGAGAAGCCGGTGGATCTGAGAGCGAAGGAAAATCCTGGCGTTCAAAAAAACGGACAGGCCAGTAGAGATAAACTCCGTCCGTACCGCCCAGAAATAAACTATCCGATTTATGGGACTGATTATCGCTGCCGATCTGTGTGTCGGTGGGAGATAAACTATCTGATTTATCGTACAGATTATAATTGCTGTTGCTACTCAGATCAGGAATAACATCTTCCAGCGAAAGCAGTGGAAGCGCCAGAGACGGAAACCGCCGGTACAGCTCCTTTTTTGTCCGGGCGGGCTGAAATGCTCGGGTATTGGCCATCAGGGGCACCTCCGTTTCCATAGTTTCTGTAATGATATTTAAGTGTAACACGGAAGCACAAAAAGGAAAAGAGGTTCTTCGCGGGACGGTGTGAAGATGCAAAATGGTTGACAGTCCCGTGTGAATGAAGTAAGCTAAAAAAAGCGGAAAAGTACCGCAGCTATGGAAAAACGGAGGCAGAAGCCATGAGAAAGCCGTATGAACGGTGCGTACATTATTATGAAACAGATCAGATGGGAATCGTACATCATTCCAATTATATCCGCTGGTTTGAGGAAGCCAGAACGGCATATCTGGAAGAAGCCGGAGCCGGATATAAGGGAATGGAGGAGGCCGGGATCATCAGCCCGGTGGTGTCGGTGGCCTGCCGCTATCGTTCCATGGTGCGGTTCGGCGATACGGTGGAGATCGTCTTAAAGCTCACCGGCTACAACGGCGTGAAGCTGTCCCTGTCTTATGAGGTAACAGACAAGGAGACGGGTGTGCTGCGCTGTGAGGGGGAAAGCAGCCACTGTTTTCTGGACTGTGACGGGCGGCCGGTGTCGCTGAAAAAGACTCACCCGGAATACCATGAGATTTTTAAAAAGGAACTGGAGGCAGAACAGGCATGAAAACAACTGTAACAAGAGAACAGGCACTGGGACTTTTAAAGAAGTACAATCAGGAGCCGTTTCATATTCTTCACGGGCTGACTGTGGAAGGGGCTATGCGCTGGTACGCAAAGGAGCTTGGATACGGAGACGAGGAAGATTTCTGGGGACTGGCAGGTCTGCTTCATGATGTGGATTTTGAAAAATATCCGGAGGAGCACTGCAAAAAGGCACCGGAGCTTCTGGAAGAGATCGGAGCGGAACCGGATCTGGTCCATGCCATCTGCAGCCATGGCTATGGATTGGTGGTTGACATTAAGCCGGAGCATGAAATGGAAAAGGTGCTGTTTGCGGCAGACGAGCTGACCGGACTGATCGGAGCGGCAGCGAAAATGCGTCCCTCAAAGAGCGTTATGGATATGGAGGTTTCCAGCCTGAAAAAGAAGTTCAAGGATAAGAGGTTTGCGGCAGGCTGTTCCAGAGAGGTGATCCGCCAGGGTGCGGAAATGCTTGGCTGGCCGCTGGAAGAACTGATGGAAAAAACGATCCTCGCCATGCGTTCCTGCGAAGCAAGTGTTCAGCAGGAGATGGAGTAAAGAAGAAAAAGGAGAATGAGTATGGGAAAGGACAAGAAGAAAAAGGGGATTTTTGCGGAGTTCAAGGAATTTATCATGCGCGGAAATGTGATGGATCTGGCGGTTGCTGTCATCATCGGCGGTGCGTTCCAGAAGATCATCACCTCGTTGACCAACGACATTATCATGCCGATCATTACCCTGGTGACCGGCGGTATTGATTTCAACAACTGGTTTATCGCACTGGACGGCAGTCATTATAAGACGCTGGCGGAGGCTCAGGAGGCCGGAGCCGCGACCTTTAACTACGGTGCCTTTATTACCGTAGTTCTGGATTTCCTGATTCTGGCGTTTATCATCTTTATGATGGTCAAGGGTATGAACAAGCTGGCCGAGAAGGCGATTCCCAAGAAGGAGGAGGAGCCCAAGGAGCCGACTACGAAGAAATGTCCGTATTGCCTCAGTGAGATCCCGATCAAGGCAAGCAGATGTCCGCACTGCACCTCAGAATTAGAAGAAAAATAGAAAAAAGGCAAAAAAAAGAACCCCCCGGGAGGCTTGTGGGGTTCTTTTTTTTCTGGTATGCTGAGGTGTGTTTGAGATGTTTGCCAAAGCAGTTACGGAAAAGAGCGGCGGCGTATAAAACCAACAGGAGGTAGTGCGTAAATGAGAAAAACCGGAAAGAAGCTGATCTCTCTTGCCATGGCAGCAGTCCTGACACTGGGGCTGGCAGCCTGCGGCGGGAAGGATTCGGATACACAGACAACGGCAGGTGAGACGGGAACAAAGACGGAGACTTCCGCAGGGACAGAAACCGGAAGCAGCAGTACAGACGGAGAAGAAAAGGTAATGCGGTTCGGTTCCACCGGCTATTTTGCCACAGAGAAGCTGGATCCGGGAAATGGCTGGGACGGCTGGTATCTGATGTACAGTGGAGTAACAGAGACTTTATTTAAATTAGATGAAACGATCACACCGGTTCCGAACCTGGCGCTGTCCTGTGAGAGTGATAACTATAAGGACTGGACTATCACCCTGCGGGATGATGTGACCTTTCAGAACGGCGAAAAGATGACGGCCGAGGCAGTAAAGGCCTGTCTGGAGCGGACTTATGAGACAAATGAGCGGGCAAAGGAGCAGATGGAGATGGATTCCATCGAGGCCGATGGACAGACGCTGACAATCCATCTGACCGGCGAGGATGTGGCGCTGAAGAATACACTGACTGACCCGCTGTGGAGCATTTATGATGCGGCCAACAGTGATTATGAGACAACGCTTTACTGCACCGGCCCGTACATGGTGACGGAGTTTGAGCCGTTTGTGGAGACGGTGGTAAAGCGGTATGACGGTTATTGGGGCGGTATGCCGAAGCTTTCCGAGGCGCATCTGATCACCATCAGTGATACGGAATCCCTTTCCATGGCGCTTCAGAACAACGAGATCGACATGGCAGTGGCAATGCCGACCTCCGCGATCTCGACCTTTGAAAATAACGATGATTACGTGATCGATGCAGTGACCACCTCCAGAGGAAACCGGATGTATTACAATATGGACCATGAGGCCATGAAGGATCCGGCGGTACGGCAGGCGATTGCCATGTGCATTGACCGGGAGGGAGTTTCCAGGACAATCTACAACGGAAAGGCTGAGGCATCCTGGGGCCTGTTTCCGTCCTTCCTGCCCTACGGCGGAACGGATGGCCTGACGCTTACCGTGGACAAGTACGACCCGGAGGGCGCGGCAAAGCTTCTGGCAGAGGCCGGATGGAGTGACAGTGACGGAGATGGCATTCTGGATAAGGATGGTGTGAAGCTGGAGCTGAAGGCCATTACCTTTGCATCCAGAAAGGAGCTGGCTCAGATGCTGGAGCTTCTTCAGGCGGAGCTTGGAACCATCGGGATCAAGCTGAATGTGGAGGTTATGGAGAGCACGGCAGATGCAGTGAAGGCCGGAGAGTATGATCTGGACTGCGAGACCGGTGTTATGGTTCCTACCGGAAATCCCCAGTATTTTATCAATCTGATGCTGGTGACCGGAGCATCCTCCAACTATTCTCATTATTCCAACGCAAAGTTAGACGAGCTGGCCAAGACACTTTCGGGAACGGCTGACGAAGCAGAACGGATCGATCTGGTTCGCCAGATGGTTCAGATGGTGCTGGATGATAATGCCATGACCGTATATAACCATCAGATGATGACAAATATCTACACATCGGCAGTGAAGGGCTTTTCCACCCATCCGTCCGAGTATTACCTGCTGGATGTGAATACAGATATTGAGCGGTAAGCTGCGGAGGAACCAATGATCAGATATCTGCTGAAAAAGACCGGGAGTTTTCTCCTGGTCTTTCTGGGAATTACTTTTTTATCCTTCTGCCTGACTTATTTATCGCCCAGCGATGCGGCAGAGATCAAACTGAATAAAACAGGAGTGGCGCCGAGCGCGGAGCTTCTGGAGCAGACAAGAGCGGAGATGGGGCTTGACAGGCCCCTTCTTGTGCGTTATGGAGAATGGCTGGGAAACTTTCTGAAGGGAGACATGGGAACATCCCTGAAAAGCGGAAAGCCGGTGGTGGCGGAGCTGAAAAAGGCACTGCCGAATACCATTCTCTTAACGCTGGTGTCCATGGCGGCGGTCATGCTGCTGTCGATTCCTCTGGGGATCCTCTGTGCAAGATATAAAAACCGGCCCGTCGATCTGGTGATCCGGTTTGTGACGTATCTGTTTGCGTCCCTGCCATCGTTTTTTCTGGCGCTTACGGCGCTTTATCTGTTCAGCGTCAGGTTTCATCTTGTTACAGTCATTGCAGCGAAGGGAGCAAAGGGCATGATCATGCCGGTGCTGGTCATGACACTTTCCCTCAGTGCCTGGTATATCCGCCAGGTGAGGACCATTGTGCTGGAGGAATTTTCCAGGGACTATATCATCGGCTCCAGGGCCAGAGGAGTTCCGGAGCGGCAGATTCTGTTTTCCCATGTGCTGAAAAATGTATTGCTTCCTGTCATCACGCTGGCCGGAACTTCCCTTGCCGGGATGTTAGGCGGCTCTACCATCGTGGAAAATATCTTTTCCTGGCCGGGACTGGGAAAGCTGGCCATGGATGCTATTTCCGCCAGAGATTATCCGGTGATCCAGGGGTATGTGGTCTGGATGGCGCTGATCTTTCTGGCAGTTAATTATCTGGTAGATATTTCCTACGGAATCATTGATCCCCGTGTACGGGCAGGACAGGAGGCACGGCATGGCAAAGCATAGACAAAAACGGAAAGCAGTGATCTTTCTGATCCTGCTGGTGCTCTTTCTGCTGTTTACTCTGTTCGGACGGTATCTGGCGCCTCATGATCCTTATGAGACAAATCTTTCGGCGGCATTGTTAAAGCCCTCTGCGGAATATCCCTTCGGGACGGATAACCTGGGACGCTGCATTTTTTCGAGAGTGTTGGAGGGGGCATCGGCATCCGTATTTTCCGCGCTGGCAGTGGTTGTTGTGGTTTCGGTATTCGGAACGGCAGTTGGCGTGCTGTCCGGCTATCTGGGTGGAGCTGTTGATACAGCTCTTATGAAGCTGACAACGATCTTTCAGGCATTCCCCAGCTTTGTGCTGGCGGTGGCAGTGGCCGGCATGCTTGGGCCGGGTCTCAGAAATGCCATGATCTCGCTGGGGATCATGTACTGGACAACGTATGCAAGACTGGCGCGGAGCCTGGTTCTCCGGATCAAGGGGGAGACCTTTATCCAGGCGGCAAGGCTCTGCGGCGCGAAGCGGCGGAACATTCTGGTGCGCCACGTGCTTCCTCATATTTTTTCTCCGATCTTGATCACAGCAACACTGGATGTTGGGAACGTGGTGCTCAGTATGGCAGGACTGTCGTTCTTAGGGCTCGGCGTACAGGCACCACAGGCGGAGTGGGGCCAGATGATCAGCACCGGCCGCGCGTATCTGCAGACGGCGCCCTGGTGTATCCTGTTTCCCAGTCTGGCGTTGTTTCTGGCGGTGATTTTATTTAATCTGACCGGCGACTGTGTGCGGGACGCTTTAGATGTGGGAGGTGAGAGTCATGCTGCGGATTAACAAGCTTTCGGTATCATACGGAGAAGGACTTGCGGTGGATCAGGTGAGCCTGTCCGTAGAAGAAGGACAGATCGTCGGCATTGTCGGCGAGAGCGGAAGCGGGAAAAGCACGATGCTCCGTTCCATTCTCGGTCTTTCAGGCGGAACCGTGACAGGAGGGGAGATCCTGTTTCAGGATACCGACCTGACGGGACTGGACCGCCGTGCCATGGGAAAGATCCGCGGAAAGGAGATTGCCATGGCTTTTCAGCACCCGGAGCTGTCTCTGGATCCGTTGTGGAAGCTGGGAAAAACCTTTTATGAAAGTATCCGTGTCCACAGACGGATCTCAAAGCAGGAGGCATCTGCGCAGTGGAGAACGCTCTGCGAGGCGCTGGAATTAAAGGACTCCGAACGGCTGGAGCAGTCCTATCCGTCCCAGCTTTCCGGCGGTATGTGCCAGCGGGCGGCACTGGCCATTGCAGTTGCCAACGGGCCGAAGCTTTTGCTTGCAGATGAACCGACCAGTGCGCTGGATGTGACGGTTCAGAAGCAGGTTATGGAGACGATGATGGAAATGCGGGAAAAGCTGGGTATGTCGATCCTCATCGTGTCCCACAACATCGGAGTGATCGCCGCCATGGCGGACATGGTCGGTGTCATGAACCACGGAAGGCTGGTGGAATGGGGGACGAAGGAGCAGGTGCTTTATGCCCCGGAGCATGAATATACGAAGGAACTGATCCGGTCGGTGCCCCGGCTGGACGGCAGGCTTCCGGGAACAGGAGGGGCGGAACAATGAGCTGGAGCAAGAAATACAGACATGCCGAGCATGCGCATACAGTTACGGAGCATGGATCTTCGGCTGCTGGACAGGAGCACGGAGCACATCACAGCCATGAGCATGTGCATGGAGCGAATCAGGAACAGTCCTATTCTCCCATGCACACCCATCATCACGGCGAGGGCCATGCGCCCATGACGGAACCGCTGACGGAGCCGCTTCTGGAGCTTCGGAACCTGGAAAAACGGTTCGGGCAGGTTCAGGCCGTGGATCAGGTAAGCCTTTCTATTCGGGAGGGCGAGTGTCTGGGACTTATCGGCGAGAGCGGCAGCGGAAAGTCTACTACCGCGTATCTGGCCGCAGGCCTTCTTCTCCCGGACGAGGGGGAGGTCATCTACCGCGGCGGCCATCTGCAGATGGTTTTTCAGAATCCCAGGTCATCTATGGATCCCAGGAGGAAGGTGTTAGATAATATCTGTGAGGGCATGTGGTATCACCGCCACGGCCTCAGCAAGGAAGAAATCCGGAAACGGGCACTGGAAATGATGGACATGGTACAGCTGAGCCGTTCCTATGCCGACCGTTATACCAGGGAGCTTTCCGGCGGCGAATGCCAGCGGGCGGCTATCGCAAGGGCCATTCTGGTGAAGCCGAGACTTCTGATCTGTGATGAGGTGACCAGTGCGCTGGACGTGTCGGTACAGGCACAGATCATCCGCCTTCTTGATCAGCTGAAGCGGGAGCTGGGCCTTTCATTCCTGTTTATTTCTCATGACATCGCCCTGGTGAGCAGCTTCTGTGACCGTGTGGCGGTCATGTATCAGGGAAAGATCGTGGAGGAAGGAACGGCCATGGAGGTTATTCAGACACCGAAGGAAGCGTATACCAGAAGGCTCATCGATTCAGTGCTGACGCTGTAGGAGAGAAAACAGGGTAATCGGCGGCTGGATTCGATCCGGAATAATTAAAAAATTGAATTAAGAATTAACGAAAGCTGTTCTTTATGCGGAGACCGTATAGGGGATGGCTTTTTGTTATGGCGACGGCGGGGAGCTGGAGATCGAGTATGATGACCGGTACGGACAGCCGCGCGAAAGCTTTTATTGACAGAACCGGCCGTGGTCTCCTATACTTATCTTAAAGGGGCAGACAGCGGGGATACGCTCCTTCCGGAGACCATGATCGTGAACGGGCCCACCTACGGTTATGCGTATGACTGCCCTGGAAACCTGATCTCGGTGACCGAGAACGGGACGGAGATCTTACATTATACCTATAATTTCCTGGATGAGCTTCTGCGGGCCGATGACCGGACCGAGGGAAAGAGCCATGCCTGGAGCTATGACGC
>CAKRJM010000024.1 GCA_934351765.1 uncultured Lachnospiraceae bacterium
GGCTCTCCTGCCGTCTGATGTAGCCCTCATATTTTAAATTGATATTGACCTGCTCTGCCACGGACTCGGAAAGCTCTGGACGATCCGGATCGATCTCTTCCACTGCTTCATAAGAAAGCTCCGGACGCTTGATCAGCTCTGCCAGCGTGATCCCGTTCTTTAACAAGGTACTTTCATGAGCCTCCAGGAACTTCTGAACCTTCTCATTTCCACCCACACTTGTGTGCGTCAAACGCTCTACTTCCCGGTCAATGGCTTCTTTCTTTGCCACAACACCGGCATACCGTTCGTCATCAATAAGACCGATTTCATGACCGATCCCGGAAAGCCGCAGATCGGCATTGTCCTGACGTAAAAGCAGGCGGTATTCCGCTCTGGAGGTCATCATGCGGTACGGCTCATGGCTTTCCTTTGTCACAAGATCGTCGATCAGAACGCCAATATAGGCCTGAGAGCGGTCCAAAACCACACCGGAAAGCCCTTTTGCCTTTCTGGCTGCGTTGATTCCGGCCATCAGCCCCTGTGCCGCCGCTTCCTCATAACCGGAACTTCCGTTAAACTGACCGCCGCTGAACAGGCCGGAGATTTTCCGGAATTCCAGGGTCGGATAAAGCTGTCTCGCATCAATACAATCATATTCAATGGCATAGGCATTCCGCACGATTTTCACATGCTCCAGTCCCGGAACGGTGCGGTACATAGCATACTGGACATCCTCCGGAAGGGAACTGGACATACCGCCCAGATACATCTCATTAGTGTATTCCCCCTCCGGCTCAATAAATACCTGATGACGATTTTTGTCGGCAAACTTCACGACCTTATCTTCAATGGAGGGGCAGTACCGGGGGCCGGTGCCCTCAATAAAACCGGAAAACAGGGGGGAGCGATCCAGATTTTCACGGATAATTTTATGAGTCTCTTCATTGGTATAGGTCAGCCAGCAGGAAACCTGCTCCCTCTGAACCGATTCCGGATCAGTCGTAAAGGAAAACGGCACCACCCGCCTGTCACCGAACTGCTCCTCCATCTTGGAAAAATCAATGCTCCGCCTGTCGGCTCTTGCCGGTGTTCCCGTCTTAAAGCGGTACATCTTTACGCCGTTTTCCTTCAGGGAATCCGTCAAATGAGTTGCCGCCTGAAGCCCGTTGGGGCCGGTAGGATTGCTTACATCTCCGAAAATACAGCGCGCCCGCAGGTAAACGCCTGTGGCCAGAACGGCCGCTTTGCAGAAATATTCCGCGCCTGACACGGTACGGACACCCTTTAATACTCCGTCCTCAACAATCAGTTCTGCCACTTCCGCCTGACGGATTGTTAAATGGTCGGTGTTTTCCAGAGTAGTTCTCATCTGTCTCGTATAGTTCTGCTTGTCCGCCTGTGCCCGAAGGGAATGAACCGCCGGACCTTTCGACTGATTTAACATCTTCGACTGGATAAAGGTCTTGTCGATGTTTTTCCCCATCTCACCGCCCAGAGCGTCCAGCTCCCTCACCAGATGTCCCTTGGAACTGCCGCCGATATTGGGATTACAGGGCATCAGGGCAATGCTGTCCACACTGACAGTGAACATGATCGTCTCCAGCCCCAGCCTTGCACTTGCCAGCGCAGCCTCACAGCCGGCGTGTCCGGCGCCAACTACCACCACATCATACGTCTCTCTCAGAACCCTTCTGTTCTGTTCCATGTCTCTGCCTCCGATCATTTTCCCATACAGAACTTACTGAAGATCTCGTTTACAAGATCCTCCTCTACCGACTCGCCGATCACCGATCCCAGCGCCTCATAGGCATCCATGAGATCAATCGAATAGAAGTCCTCCGGCATCTGGTTTTCGATGCTTTCCCCGACCTTTTCCAGACTTTCCTCAGCCCGCCGAAGTGCGTCCTTCTGTCTTGCGCTGTTCAAATAAATCTCATCATGGAACTGAACCTCGCCAGAGAAAAACATCTTTGAAATTGCCTCTGAAAGCTCCGAAAGTCCGATCCGCTCCTTTGCCGAGAACAGGATCACCTGCTTTCCCGTCCGATCCCATAAGTCTTCTGCCGTGATCTTCTGCTCCAGATCTGATTTATTTAACAGCACAATTGCCTGTTTTTCCCGGATCATCGAAATAATTGCCTCATCTTCTGCAGAAAGGGGCTCCGAAGAATCCACCACATAAAGGATCAGATCTGCATCTTTTGCATGTTCCACGGCACGATCCACCCCGATCTTTTCCACCAGATCCTCGGTTTTTCGGATTCCCGCCGTGTCCATCAGATTCAGGCTGATCCCGTTAAGGTTCAGATGCTCCTCCAGCGTATCTCTGGTAGTTCCCGCCACATCAGTCACGATGGCCCGTTCTTCACCGAGAAGAAGATTCAGGACTGAGGATTTCCCGGCATTGGGCCGTCCCAGGATCACCGTCTTAATGCCCTCGGAGATCAGCCGCCCGTTGTCAGCAGAACGCAGAAGCTCCGCCACTTCTTCCTTCAACTCTCTTACCGTACCGGCCAGACGATCACTGTATCCGTCCAGCGATATATGCTCCGGATCGTCCAAAGCCGACTCGATGAAGGCTATTTCGTAAATCAGCTTCTTCCGAAGCTCCTTGATCTTCTCTGATAAAGCGCCGCCAATCTGCTTTAAGGAGCTTTTCATGGCATATTCATTCTTGGATTCGATCAGCTCCATGACTGCCTCCGCCTGAGACAGATCGATCCTGCCGTTTAAAAAGGCACGCTTGGTGAATTCGCCGGCCTCCGCCGGTCTTGCCCCATGCTTTAACACGGTCTCCAGTACCCGCTTTACCACATATACCCCTCCATGGCAGTCGATCTCCACCGTATCCTCTGCCGTATAGCTGTGGGGGTGTCTCATGTAAATTACAAGCACCTCATCGATCATGGTTTCACCATCATAAATGTGACCGTAGGTGACCGTATGACTCGGAAGCTCCATGACATTCCGTTCTTTTTTCGCCGGATAAAAGATCCTGGAAAGCACTGCCAGCGCTTCCTCCCCGCTGATGCGGACGATCCCGATCCCGGAGCTTGATACGGCTGTTGCGATGGCCGCGATTGTACCGCTCTGTTCCTGCATAATTTCCTCCAAAAAAGGGGCTTACACATCTTGTGCAGCCCCTTTTCCAATCTCGTTATTACTGTTCGCTTCGATGATACTCCCTGCGTTCTCTGTAAGGTCTTGAGGGGCGGTCATAACGGTTGTTGTCGTAACGGCCTCTGCTTTCCTTTTTCAGGGAAACGATCACATGACGGTACGGCTCGTCGCCCTCACTTCTCGTCACCACATACTTATCATTCTGAAGTGCGGAATGAATGATCCGTCTCTCATACGGATTCATCGGCTCCAGAGAAACCGGTCTCTTTGTCCGTTTTACCTTGGAAGCGATATTTCTAGCCAGGCTTTCCAGCGTTGCTTTTCTTCTTTCACGGTAATTTTCCGTGTCAAGCTTCACGCGGAGATATTCCTCGCTCTCTTTGTTGATAATCAGGCTTACCAGATACTGTAAGGAATCCAGGGTCTGTCCTCTCTTTCCGATCAGAACTCCCATGTCCGCTCCGGCAAGGTCGATATTCAGGCACTTCTCTTCTTCGTCCATGGAAGAGGTAATGGTCACCTCCATATTCATGGCCGCAAATACATCCTTTAAAAACTCCTCCGCCATATCTGTTACTGTCAGTACTTTTCTTGCCTTGATAATGGCCGGTTTACTGTTAAAAATACCAAGAATTCCTGTGCTGCCTTTTTCTACTACAACATATTCCATCTTGTCGCTGGTGGTTTCCAACTGGATCAGTGCCTTTGTAACGGCATCTTCAACAGTTTTGGCTGATACTTCGATATAATCGCCCATGACAGTAACCTCCCTTATTTTTTCTTGCCCTTCTTCTCGTCGTAATCCTGAACCATACGGGCTCTGGAAGCGATGGTCCCCATATTTTCACGCTTCTCTTTGTAATAATCCGTTGAATTCGTCTTTGCTTTTGCTGCACGCTCCTCTTCCAAAGCCTTCTTTCGTTCGGCTGCGACAGCCGCCTTGTTGGCACTCTGGATCGTCGCGTTGGCATTGATGGGCGGAAGCCCTTTCTTTGCACGCTTTTTATTCTTTTTCTCGATGTTTTCCTTGATCATATCATCCACATCGATCTTCTTCATGTACTGATTGATTCCAATCTGAAGTACCATACGGGCGGTGGAGCTGGCTACCCAGTAAATACCGATACCGATGGGGAACGTGATACAGAAGAATACCGACATGATCGGCATTACCGTATTCATAGACTTCATAGCACCTGCACCCGGTGCATCGGGATCCTGAGGTGCCGTATTCATGGTCTTTACACTGAGCCACTGAGTCAGTCCGGCGAGGATCGGGATGATCAGCGCGATTGAAAACTTAAAACCGGGAGCCTCCGTCAGGTTCATACCACCGAGGAAGCTGTTGATATGAAGGAATTTAGAAGAAGTCTCTGTAATAACTCCTTCCAGAGCCGGAAATACTTCCTTTAACTGATTCCAGGAGGAAGCAGTGAATTTTCCAAATAGATCCACCAGCTTGTTTGCCTGACTGTAATCGATCTTATCAATGGGAAGCTTGTTTGCCGAAGCCAGGTCTGCGATCTTATTGATATAATCGGTCTGCTGCATAACCGGAGTAACCACATTCATAAGAAGGGTTTTTACCTCTGTGATATACGCCGGAATCCGGTAAATAACCTGATACAGGGCAAACAGGATCGGAAGCTGAATGATCGTTGTTAAACAGCCGCCTGTCGGGGAAGCGCCGTACTTGTTATAAACGGCCTGCTGCTCCATCTGCATTTTCTGCATGGCTGCCTGATCCTGCTGTTTATTCTTATACTTCTTCTGAATCGCCATAAGCTCAGGCTGCATAACGGCATTCAGTTTCATAAATTTCTGCTGCTTGATCGTTAAAGGCAGAAGAATCAGATTGATGATGATGGTAAACAGAATAATACACCATGCAACATTGTGAACCCCAAGCTTGTAAATACCATCCATGATCCAGCCGAGAGCTGTGGCGATGGGGCCAATGATGAATGTTGTACTTTTTGTCAATAACAGAAAGTTCAAAGTTCCTACCTCCAAAATCAGGGTACGGGATCATACCCGCCCTTTGCAAAAGGATTGCATCTCAATATTCGTTTGACTGCCAGAAATGAGCCCTTTAAAGCACCATATTTTTCCAGCGCCTCAATGGCGTACTGGGAGCAGGTAGGCGTATAGATACAGCGGGTCCTTGTTTTCAGACCCGACAGATATTTTCTGTAAAAACGTATGCATCTGATCAGCAGACGCTTTATCATAGTTCTTCACCTGCATCCTACATCAAATGGTGGCTTTTCATCAGCTTTAAAAGGGCTCCCTCTATTTCCTGGTAAGTCCTGTCTCTGCATTTTTCTCTCGCAATGATCACAAGATCATATCCGCGCGCTGCCTCATTACAGCGGATCCGGTAACATTCGCGGATCTGTCGTTTCAGCCGGTGTCTCACCACGCTGTTTCCGACCTTTTTGCTGACAGAAATGCCGACTCTGTTTTCACCTTCATCGTCTCTTTTCCTCGTATACATGACGAGGTATCGGTTTGCAAGGGAGTTTCCTCCGCGGTAGACCGCCTGAAACTCCTTATTCTTTTTTAACGAATGGAATGTACTCATACTCTACCTATTGAAGGGAAAACAAAAGGCCACAATGCTGCGGCCTTATGCTGATAACTGCTTTCTTCCCTTTGCTCTTCTGGCTGCTAAAACTTTTCTTCCACCTTTGGAACTCATTCTTGCACGGAAGCCATGAACCTTTGCACGGGATCTCTTCTTGGGCTGGAATGTCATCTTCATGATCACAACACCTCCTTTTCTCCAGTTTACATATAATAAAACATCATTTCCATTATAGGCAAAGAGGAAAGTTCCGTCAAGCGGAATTTTACGGAAAAACGCGATTCTTCTGCGGTTTTTTCCCTTTTATCCCCATTTTTTTCTTCGTCCACAGTTCGTCCCCAATATATCCACATGGTTATCCACAGTTGTCCACAATTTGTGGATAAGTTGTGGATAAGTCTGTGGTTTTGTTGTTATCTCCCTGTGTATATGTTTCTGAAACCCTTATTTTTCAAGGCTTTTCCACTGTGGACAAAGTTATCCACAGTTTCTCGTTGAAATTTATCAAAACTTGGTATAGAATAATAAGGGTATATGGCTTACTTTGCCTTTGTGGATAAGTTTATCCACAGTATCCACAATGAACGATAATCAGGAGAATCCGAACATGCTTCAGAAAATACTTGATAACTGGGAAAAAATCATTCAGCTCATGCGGGAAGAATATGATATTGCCGATGTCAGCTATAATACCTGGCTGAAACCGCTTCAGGTTCAGTCTGTCGATGAATCCAGCCATGTGGTCCATGTGGCCAGCCTGGATCCTGCCGTAGAAGGCCTCGGCCTGGATCTGATCCGAAAAAAATATGCGTTTCCGCTCCAGATCTCCATTCTGGAGGTCACCGGGTATGATTGTACGGTGCAGTTTTCCGTGAAAAACGAGAAGACTTCCTCCGGAAATCAGGAGTCTGCTGCCAAGGAACCGGACGCTTCCCTGTTTTCGGTCATGCAAAGTGCCAATTTAAACCCGAAGTATACCTTTGATACCTTCGTGGTCGGCTCCAATAATAAAATGGCGCATGCAGCGGCGCTGGCAGTGGCGGAAAATCCTGCCCAGATCTACAATCCTCTGTTTATCTACGGAGGCGTGGGACTGGGAAAGACCCATCTGATGCACTCCATCGCCAACTTTATTTTAAAGAACGATCAGACAAAGAAGATTACCTATGTGACCTCAGAGAAGTTCACCAACGAGCTGATCGATGCGATCCGGAATAAAAATATGACAACCTCCGCCCAGTTCCGGGAGAAATACCGGAATAATGACGTGCTCCTCATCGACGATATCCAGTTTATTATAGGAAAAGAGAGTACCCAGGAGGAATTTTTCCATACCTTCAACGCCCTTCATGATGCGAAAAAGCAGATCATTATCTCCAGCGACCGTCCGCCCAAGGACTTCAAGACCCTGGAGGAGCGTCTTGTTTCCCGTTTTGAATGGGGCCTGGCCGTTGATATCCAGTCTCCTGATTATGAAACGCGAATGGCGATTCTCCGGAAAAAAGAGGAAATGGATGGCTACAACATCGACAATGAGGTGATCAAATACATTGCCACCAACGTAAAATCCAATATCCGTGAGCTGGAGGGTGCACTGACTAAGGTCATCGCCTTGTCGAAGCTCGATAACTCCGAGATCACCCTGGAGCTGGCAGAAGAAGCCTTAAAGGATTTCATTTCTCCCAATAAAACAGCGGCGGTGACGCCTCAGAGCATCATCAATGTGGTGGCAGACCATTATAAATGTACGCCGGAGGACATTTTATCGGCAAAACGGAACAAGGAAATCGTGGTTCCCAGACAGGTCGTGATGTATTTATGCCGCACCATGACCGATACGCCGCTTCAGACCATCGGAAAGGCCCTCGGCGGAAAGGATCATTCCACCATCATGAGCGGTGTAAAGAAGATCACCAAGCAGCTGGAGACCGATGAGGCCATGAGCCATACCATCGAGGTTTTGAAAAAGAAGCTGAATCCTGTTTAACAGACCGCTTCTAACTGAGATCCGAGAAAAGCGATCGAACGATCGCTATAACAGGATCACTATATATAAGTAGAAACTCCGTCTGTGCATAAGGATGTGGATATTCCTGTGGATGGTTTGTGGACAGATTGTGGATAAGATCAGCCTGGATTTTCGCCTGTGGATAACCGAAGTTTTCCCCACAGAGCTGACGGCAGTTATCCACATAGTTATCCCGCGTGATTTTCCTTGCAGTCCCTGGCTTTTCAGGGCTTTTCCACAAATCCACAGCCCCTACTACTACGACTACTGAATCTTTTTATTTCTTTCTGTATCTACGCGCCGGACCGGCCGTGAAAGGAGTTATACACAATTATGAAATTATCCTTTGAAAAATCTGCGCTTCTTGGCGCCATCAGTATTGTTATGAAAGCGGTTCCCTCAAGAACCACCATGCCGATCCTGGAGTGCATCCTGATCGATGCTTCGGAAGATGAAATCAAGCTGACAGCAAACGACATGGAGCTGGGCATCGAAACAAAAGCAGAAGGAAGTATTCTGGAGCATGGAAAAATCGCTCTGGATGCCAAGCTGTTTTCGGAAATTATCCGAAAGCTGCCGGACAGCATGATCTGGCTTGAGAGTGATGAAGAACTTAACGTTACCATCACCTGTGAGAAGTCGAACTTCCGGATCGCCGGAAAACCGGGTGATGAATTTTCTTATCTGCCTTATATCGAGCGGAATAAATACATCAGCCTGTCTCAGTTTACCTTAAAGGAAATTATCCGCCAGACTATTTTCTCTATTGCAGCGAATGAGAACAACAAGCTGATGACCGGAGAACTGTTTGAGGTTTGTGATGATTTCTTACGGGTTGTTTCCCTTGACGGCCATCGGATTTCGATTCGAAAGGTTCAGTTAAAGGATCATTATGAGAATGAAACGGTGATCGTTCCCGGCAAGACGCTGATCGAGATCAGCAAGATCCTGTCCGGTGAGACCGAAAAAGAGGTATTTCTCTACTTTACCAATAATCATGTTCTTTTTGAGTTCGATGATACGGTGGTGGTATCCCGTCTTATTGAAGGGAAATATTTTAATGTGGATCAGATGCTTTCCAACGATTATGAAACCAGGATCTCCGTGCGCAAGCAGGAGCTTCTTGATTCCATCGAGCGTTCCACACTGTTGATCCGGGAAAGCGATAAGAAGCCCATCATCATTACCGTGACCGACAATGGCCTGGAGGTGGCGATCCGTTCTGCCATCGGTTCTCTGAAGGAAGAGCTTTTGATCAACAAAGAGGGAAAGGATATTACCATCGGCTTCAATCCCAAGTTCCTGATCGATGCACTTCGTGTTATCGATGATGAAACCGTGGATATTTATATGGTCAATTCCAAGGCACCCTGCTTTATCCGGGACAGCGAGGGCGCATATATCTATCTGATCCTCCCGGTAAACATTTAAGGAGTTCGTATGCAGACAGTAAAGATCAAAGATGAATATATTAAGCTTGGCCAGGTGTTAAAGCTGGCCAGATTTGTGTCCTCCGGCGTGGAGGCCAAGGAAGTCATTCTGGACGGACAGGTGAAGGTCAACGGCGAGGTCTGCCTCATGAGAGGAAAAAAGATCGTGGCCGGAGATGAGGTTTCCTTTGACGGAAAGACTCTGAAGGTTGAAAATTAGGTGTTCGTATGTTTGTGAAAACCCTGGAGCTGAAAAACTACCGGAATTATGAAAAACTGCATATTGATTTTTCGTCCGGTACGAATATCCTCTACGGAGACAATGCCCAGGGAAAAACCAATATCCTGGAATCCATTTATGTCTGTGCGACTTCCAAATCCCATCGTGGAAGTAAGGATAAGGAGATCATTCATTTTCATGATGAGGAATCCCATATCAAGCTTCTGGTGGAGAAAAAGGGCCGGGAGACCAGGATCGATATGCATCTGAAGAAGAATAAGACCAAGGGGATCGCCATTGACGGACTCCCGATCCGAAAAGCCAGTGAGCTGTTCGGAAATCTGAATGTGGTCTTTTTTTCTCCGGAGGATTTAAATATCATAAAAAACGGGCCGGCGGAGCGGCGGCGGTTTCTGGATATGGAACTGTGCCAGCTTGACCGGTTTTATACCGCAGGGCTTGTATCTTATAATCAGGTCCTGAATCAGAGAAATAAACTGTTAAAGGAGTTAAGCTTCCGGCCGGAGTATGAAGATATGCTTCCGGTCTGGGATGAACAGATGGTGAACTACGGCGTCCGTGTCATGGAGCGGCGCCGGTCGTTTTTAAAGGAGCTTGGAGAGATCATCTCCGGGATCCACAGGAGTCTGACCGGCGGAAAAGAAGAGATCCGGGTGGTTTATGAGCCGGATACGGAGCCGGAGCAGTTTGCGGCGGCGCTTCTGGAATCCAGGGAGCGTGATAAGAAGAACAGGGTTTCCATGCGTGGGCCCCACCGGGACGATATTGTATTTTTAGTAAACGGAATCGATATCCGTAAATATGGCTCTCAGGGGCAGCAGCGCAGCGCGGCACTGTCCTTAAAGCTATCGGAGATTGAGATGATCCGGCGTACCATCGGTGATCCGCCGGTGCTTCTTCTGGATGATGTGCTTTCCGAGCTGGACGCAAACCGGCAGAATCATCTGCTGGAGAGCATTAAGGGGATCCAGACCATCATCACCTGTACGGGTCTTGATGAGTTTGTGAATAACCATTTTTCCATGAATCAGGTTTATCAGGTAGTAAATGGCAGGATTGTCAAAGAGGGATAGAGACAGGAGGTACTTATGAGTTCCGAATTTGATTATGGTGCAGAGCAGATCCAGGTGCTGGAAGGACTGGAGGCAGTACGGAAGCGTCCGGGTATGTATATCGGCAGTACGTCGTCCAGAGGACTTCATCATCTGGTCTATGAGATCGTAGATAACTCTGTGGACGAGGCCCTGGCCGGCTTCTGCGATACCATTGAGGTCACGATCAATGAAGATGATTCCATCACCGTGGTGGATAACGGACGAGGTATGCCTGTTGATGAACATCCGAAGATGCACGTTCCGGCTGTGGAGGTTATTTTTACCCAGCTCCATGCCGGTGGAAAGTTCGGCGGCGGTGCCTATAAGGTATCCGGCGGACTTCATGGTGTCGGTGCGTCAGTTGTAAACGCGCTGTCCGACTGGCTGGAGGTTACTATTTACCGGGAAGGAAATGTTTACCGCCAGCGCTACGAAAAGGGAAAGACTGTGTCGAAGCTGGAGGTCATCGGAACCTGCAAAAAGGCGAAGCACGGCTCCACGGTTACCTTTAAGCCGGACGGAACCATCTTTGAGGAGACCGTTTATGACTTTAATATCTTAAAGCAGCGTCTTCGGGAAATGGCCTTTTTGACCAAGGGCATTAAGATCGTCCTTACGGACAGACGTCCCGGAAAGGAGCAGGAGCGGACCTTCCACTACATGGGCGGAATCAAGGAGTTCGTCCAGTATCTGAACCGCAGCAATGAGGTTCTGTATCCGGATATCATCTACTGCGAGGGAACCGTGGACGGGATCGCCGTGGAGGTGGCTGTCCAGCATAATGATTCCTACTCAGAGAGCGCCTACAGCTTTGTCAACAACATCAACACCCCTGAGGGCGGAACTCATGTGGCGGGCTTCCGAAATGCCCTTACAAAGACCTTTAATGATTATGCAAGAAAGAACGGGCTGTTAAAGGAAAAAGAATCCAACCTGTCCGGCGAGGATATCCGTGAGGGTATGACTGCCATCATCAGCGTTAAGATCGAGAATCCCCAGTTTGAGGGACAGACCAAGCAGAAGCTTGGCAACAGTGAAGCGAGAAATGCCGTGGACTGTGTGGTAAGCGAACAGCTCACCTACTTCCTGGAACAGCATCCTCAGGTGGCCAAGGTGATCTGTGAAAAATCCATTCTGGCACAGCGGGCCAGAGCGGCGGCCAGAAAGGCAAGGGATCTAACGAGAAGAAAGACGGCGCTGGAGAGCGCGGCTCTTCCCGGAAAGCTGGCAGACTGCTCGGATAAGAATCCGGAAAACTGCGAGATCTATATCGTTGAGGGAGATTCCGCAGGCGGCTCTGCAAAGACTGCCCGTTCCAGAAATACTCAGGCAATCCTTCCTCTTCGGGGAAAAATCTTAAATGTGGAGAAGGCAAGACTGGACAAGATCTATGCCAACGCCGAGATCAAGGCCATGATCACCGCCTTTGGAACGGGAATCCACAATGACTTTGATATTACAAAGCTTCGTTACCACAAGATTATTTTAATGACCGATGCCGATGTGGACGGTGCTCATATTAATACGCTTCTTCTGACCTTTATCTACCGGTTTATGCCGGAACTGATCAAGCAGGGCTATGTGTATCTGGCACAGCCGCCCCTGTATAAGATCGAGAAGAACAAGAAGGTCTGGTATGCTTATGATGACAAGGAATTAAACCAGATCTTAAACGAGATCGGCAGAGATAACAGCAATAAGATTCAGCGTTACAAGGGACTGGGCGAGATGGATCCGGAGCAGCTGTGGGAGACCACCATGGATCCGGAGCGGAGAGTCCTTCTGAAAGTAACCATGGACGAAGAGACTTCTTCCGAGCTTGATCTGACCTTTACGACCCTGATGGGCGACAAGGTCGAGCCGAGAAGAGAATTTATCGAGCAGAACGCCAAGTATGGTGAGCTGGATATTTAAGGGAGGAGCAGTAAATGGATAACACGATCTTTGACAAAATCCATGAGGTCGATCTTCAGAAGACCATGGAGAAGTCTTATATTGATTATGCGATGAGCGTGATCGCAGCCCGTGCCCTCCCCGATGTGCGGGATGGCCTGAAGCCGGTGCAGCGTCGTGTGCTCTATGCCATGATCGAGTTGAACAACGGGCCGGACAAGCCCCACAGAAAATGTGCCCGTATCGTCGGCGATACCATGGGTAAATATCACCCCCACGGCGACAGCTCCATCTACGGAGCGCTGGTCAACATGGCTCAGGAGTGGTCTATGCGCTATACCCTGGTGGATGGTCACGGAAACTTCGGCTCCGTAGACGGTGACGGTGCGGCTGCCATGCGTTATACCGAGGCGCGTTTAAGCAAGATCTCCATGGAGATGCTGGCAGACATCAATAAGGACACCGTAGACTTTGTTCCAAACTTTGATGATACGGAAAAAGAGCCTGCAGTTCTTCCTTCCAGATTCCCGAACCTTCTGGTAAACGGAACCTCCGGAATCGCTGTCGGCATGGCGACCAATATTCCTCCCCATAACCTGCGGGAGGTTATTGATGCAGTCGTAAAGATCATCGACAATCGGGTTATGGAGGACCGTGATACGGAGATCGATGAGCTTCTTGACATCGTGAAAGGACCCGATTTCCCCACAGGCGCCCAGATTCTCGGACGCAGCGGAATCGATGATGCTTACCGGACCGGCCGCGGAAAAATCCGTGTCCGTGCCGTGACTGATATTGAACCCATGCCTAACGGAAAGCACCGGATCATCGTGACCGAGCTTCCCTACATGGTAAATAAGGCAAGACTGATCGAAAAGATTGCCGAGCTGGCAAGAGATAAAAAAATCGACGGAATCACCGACCTGCGTGATGAGTCTGACCGGAGTGGTATGCGGATCTGCATCGAGCTGCGCCGTGACGTCAATCCGACCATTATCTTAAACCAGTTGTTTAAGCATACCCAGCTTCAGGACAGCTTCGGCGTGATCATGCTGGCGCTTGTAAACAACGAACCGAAGGTTATGAATCTCCAGGAGATGCTGAAGGAATACCTGAAGCATCAGGAAGAGGTTGTAACCAGAAGAACAAAATACGATTTAAACAAGGCAGAGGAGCGGGCCCATATCTTAGAGGGCTTATTGATCGCACTGGATAACATCGACGAAGTGATTAAAATTATCCGTGGTTCCAGAAGCACAGCCGATGCAAAAGCAAACCTGATCAAGCGGTTCGGGCTCAGCGATGCTCAGGCCCAGGCCATCGTGGACATGCGTCTGCGTGCGCTGACCGGTTTGGAACGGGAGAAGATCGAGAACGAGTACCGCGAGCTGGAAGCAAGGATTGCCGAGTTGAAGGCTATTCTTGCCGATGAGAAGAAGCTTCTTGCCGTGATCAAGGAAGAAATTTTAATTATTTCCGCCAAGTACGGGGATGACCGCCGGACAACCATCAGCATGGACGAAAACGATATGTCCATGGAGGATCTGATCGCAGATGAAAATACGGTGATTGCCATGACCAATCTGGGCTACATCAAGCGCATGAGCGAGAATAATTTCAAGGCACAGCACCGCGGCGGCAAGGGCATTAAGGGAATGCAGACGATCGAGGAGGATTACATCGAGGATCTTCTGATGACCAGCACCCACCATTATCTGATGTTCTTTACAAACAAGGGAAAGGTATACCGTCTGAAGGCATACGAGATCCCCGAAGCCAGCCGGACCGCGAGAGGAACTGCCATCGTGAACCTGCTTCAGCTTCTTCCGGGTGAAAAGGTCACGGCGATCATTCCGATCCGTGAGTATGAGCAGGGACGTTATCTGTTCATGGCAACCAAGGACGGTATGGTGAAGAAGACTGCCATCACCGAGTACCAGAATATCCGTAAGTCCGGGCTCCAGGCTATCAATTTAAAAGATGGAGATGAGCTCATCGAGGTAAAATCGACCAACAATAAGAAGGATATTCTCCTTGTTACCAAATTCGGCCAGTGTATCCGCTTCCATGAGACTGACGTAAGACCTACCGGCCGTGCGTCCATGGGCGTGATCGGCATGAAGCTGGATTCCGGTGATGAGGTAGTCGGCATGCAGATGAATACCCAGGGCGAGGCGCTTCTTATTGTGTCGGAGAATGGCATGGGCAAGCGGACGCTTCTGGAGGAATTTGCGCCTCAAAACCGCGGCGGAAAGGGCGTAAAGTGCTATAAGATCAACAATAAGACAGGTTCCATCGTGGGAGCGAAGATTGTGAAACCCGATCAGGAGATCATGATCATCACGACAGAGGGCATTATCATCCGGCTGAATGTGGAGGATATTTCCATTCTCGGAAGGATCACTTCCGGCGTGAAGCTGATCAACATCGATGAAAAGGATATTTCCGTGGCAAGTATTGCAAAGGTGCGGGAGGATCCAAATAACAATGATGACGGCCAGATGACCCTGGAATTGAAATAAAAGTAAGGCGGGGCCTGGGATTTCCGGGCTCCGCATTTTTAAAATCATAAAAAACCGGTTTTAAAAGAACCGCAGCATGAAAATCAAGAAATCAATGGAGGAATTTATGAGAACGATCCATACCGATGAAATTACAAGGGCAGTGAAGGAGCTTTGCATTGAGGCCAATCTTCATTTGTCTTCCGATATGCGCCAGGTGTTTGATGCTTCTCTGGAAAAAGAGGAATCGCCACTTGGAAAAAAGATCCTGAACCAGTTAAAGGAAAACCTGGCGATTGCCGACAGTGACGAGATCCCCATCTGTCAGGATACGGGAATGGCAGTGGTCTTTTTGAAGGTGGGACAGGATGTCCATATCATTGGGGATACTGTGGAAAACGCAGTCAATAACGGCGTCCGTTGTGGATATGTGGAGGGATACCTCCGGAAATCCGTGGTCGGAGATCCGATTTTACGGGAAAATACAAAGGATAACACGCCTGCGGTGATCCATTATGAGATCGTTCCTGGGGATAAGCTGGAGATCACGGTGGCTCCTAAGGGCTTCGGAAGTGAGAATATGAGCCGGATCTTTATGTTAAAGCCGGCAGACGGGATCGAGGGCGTAAAAGAAGCTATTTTAACGGCAGTGAGGGATGCTGGCCCCAATGCCTGTCCTCCCATGGTGGTTGGTGTCGGGATTGGCGGCACCTTTGAAAAGTGTGCCTATCTGGCGAAAAAGGCCTTGACGAGAAATGCCCTGGAGCATTCCGAAATCCCGTATGTGCGTGACCTGGAGGAAGAAATGCTTGAGAAGATCAACGGGCTCGGCATCGGTCCCGGCGGTCTCGGAGGACGGGTGACAGCCTTTGCCGTCAACATTGAGACCTATGCGACCCATATTGCGGGACTTCCCGTGGCTGTGAACATTTGTTGTCATGTGAACCGTCATGCAGTAAGAGTGTTATAAGGAGGAGGGCACCATGGATCAGTACATCAATGCTCCGTTCGGAGAAGAAGTCACATCGAAATTAAAGGCCGGTGATTATGTTTATATTTCCGGAACCATCTATACCGCAAGAGATGCCGCTCACAAGCGGATGGCAGAGGCTCTTTCCAGAGGGGAGGAACTTCCCTTTGATATCAAAGATCAGGTGATTTACTATATGGGACCGGCGCCGGCCAGAGAGGGACAGGTCATCGGCTCGGCAGGTCCCACCACGGCCAGCCGTATGGATAAGTATGCGCCGGAGCTTCTGGATCTTGGTTTAAAGGGAATGATCGGAAAAGGAAAGCGTTCGAAAGCAGTGCTGGATGGCGTTGTCCGGAATAAAGCCGTTTATCTGGCAGCTGTCGGAGGCGCCGGGGCGCTGCTTTCCAAGTGCATTACCGCTGCCGAGGTGATCGCCTATGAGGATCTCGGAACCGAGGCAATCCGGAAGCTGACCGTTAAGGATTTTCCGGCCATTGTTGTTGTCGACTGTGATGGACATAACCTGTATGAGACGGCGGTGGAAGCATACAGGAAATAATAAGAATTTCTGAAAAAAGGGATTGACAAAGACCTGGTGCTTTAGTATACTAGGGTATGCGTCATGTGACGCGTCATATGGAAAAGCAAGTTCGGAGAAATACTCAAGAGGCCGAAGAGGCGCCCCTGCTAAGGGTGTAGGTCGGGCAACCGGCGCGAGGGTTCAAATCCCTCTTTCTCCGCTCTGTTTCCATAAAACGCAGATCAGTGCTTGAAAATAAAATAAAAAAGTTGTTGACAAACACTGGAAAACATGATATATTAAAGACCTGTCGCGAAAACGACAGAAAATAAAAAGAAAAAAATAAATAAAAAAGTTGTTGACAAACGATTAGCGATATGATAGAATAAAGAAGTTGTCGCTGAGAACCAAAAGACAACAACAAAGAGAACCTTGATAACTGAACAGTATATTCC
>CAKRJM010000025.1 GCA_934351765.1 uncultured Lachnospiraceae bacterium
CTGCCTCTTTTGCTGGTATTGTATCTTCTTTTTAAACAATCCGCACAATTAAATTATTATTTTTATAGTATTTTTATGGATAAATAAATCCTGTCGTGTTTCTCCGGCAGGATTTTGTAATCCTTTTATTTTGTCTTTCTTATATATCAACACTACCAAAGTATTCATACTTTGTCAACCAGTATTTGTGCAACTTTTTCATCATTACCAAATCAAACAACTGTCATCCAAACCTCACAGCTTCGGCAGCCGTTTTACCGCCTCTGCCCCGGCGGCTCCCACGGCCAGTCCGGCGGCGCAGCCGGAAACCAGCAGAACGGGAAGATAGGAAAAGACCGCAGTGTTTCCCAGGGCAAAGGCCGCCGCCGCGATCTGCCCGAGGTTGTGCATGACGCCTCCGGCGAGGCTGACTCCCAAAATTCCGATCTTTCCGGTTTTTTTTAATAGAATCATAACCAGAAGGCTTAAGCTGCATCCGGCGAGGCTGTAAAGCATCATATTGGGATTTCCGAAGGTCAGCCCCGTGAGGAGCACGCGGATCACTGATACAAAAACAGCGCTCAGATTTCCCATCTGGTACAGGGCGACCACCACCACCACGTTCGCCAGCCCCAGCTTGATTCCGGGGACGGGAACGGGAATCACAAGAACGCTTTCTATGTAGCTGAAGATAAACGCCAGGGCGATCAAAAGCCCGTAACGCGCGATCTTTGAGGTTCTCATGGTGTCTCCTTTCCCGGCAGATCCGACGGTTACTGTGCAACCGCATCCACACTGCCGTGCTCGCCGCCCTCGATGGTGACGGTTAATTTGTGGGGCAGGCAGATGATACTTTCTCCCTGACAGGAAATGGCTTTCTGGTTGACGCAGAGCCTGTCGGGGCAGTCTGCCTCTGTGACCTTTGCTTTTCCGTCCTGAATTACCAGGAGATTTGTTCCGCGTCCCGTGTCGATCAGCTCCGATCGGGGTTCGGAAAGGGCGTAGCGTGCCGTTTCGGTTCCGTCCACCGTCACCACCACCTCTGCCCCGGGCTTTCTGGTAAGCCTCATAAACAGCCAGAGGCCGGCAGCCAGGACAAGGATCCCGGCGGCCAGCCAGAGTGTATATCGTTTCTTCATCTCATTCTCTCGATTCCAGTATGACAGTCCCGTATTACAATACGGTCATTACCATGTAGATGATGCCCATGGTCAAGAAGTGGACCGGAAGCCTCTTCATATACGGCAGCGGAGATGAATACAGAAGCCTCTGACGCACTGCCATAAAGGCCACCAGCGCCAGAACTGTTCCAGCCAGTCCGCCGATGATCTCCGGAACTCCGCCCAGAACAAACGGCGAATAAAGCACCGTCATGGGAACCAGGGTCCAGAGGCTTTCATCAGAATCGCTGCACTTTAAGATCCGGTTTGTGAGGCCAAGGCCAAGACCAGCCAGAATAAAACCAAATGCCGGTTTTAAATAAGCACCGGACACAGCCGCACCGTCTGTGATCAGGGAACCGAACAGGGTTCCGCTTCCGAGAAGCTCCCGGAAATACGCTGCCAGCATGAGCATTCCATATGCAACAGCCCCCTGAAGCACCAGATTATTGACCGATTCATTTCCTCCCATGAGGAATACATAACGAACCACAAAAAGGGCAAGAAACGCAATGCCGATAATGGTCATGGTGTCCAGCTGTACACCTACATACAGAAAGGAACCGACAATCGCTGCTGCGGTAAGAAAGCCACTGAGGATTGAATTCGTCCACTGGCCGCCGCTGACGGGAACGCTTCGCAGGACACAGCCCACACAGGATGCTGCCAGAAGCATGATCCCGACGATAACCGCCTGCTGCATGGAGGCGGTAAACATGATGAATGCCACCGCAAAAGGTTCCACAGGATATTTTGCTTTCATTCTGATCCCTCCCGTCTATTTCGAAGCCTGTTCCATGGCGTCTTTCACCGCCGCCATGATACCCTTGGAGGACATGGTCGCGCCGCTGACTGCGTCCACATTATAGGTCTGTGCGTCAACGATCTCCTGGGGGATCTGTTCCATGGCCGGTTCACAGATTCCGGCACTCTCGCTGTGTTCTACGACTTCCACCGATTCGATGGCCGTATCGGAAAAGGTTACTTTCACTTTGATTTCACCGTTGTTGCCCTGTCCGGTTCCGGTGTACTCACCGGCATTGTAGCCATTGGCTCCGGGTACGGTCTGAGAGGAACCGCCTCCAGCCAGAAGCTTCGTCTCCAGAACAACAAAAAATGCAATGAACAGCACGACAACCAGTGTCGCCACACCACGGTATTTATTTTCTGTTTCCATAATTATTCCTCCGTTTTCTTCTTAGGCGCCACACCGTAGATATGGGGCTTGATGAACAGCTCAATGAAGTACGACAGGATATTCACTGTCAGGATCGCAAAGCATACACCCTCAGGATAGGTCGGGCTGAAGATCCGGATCAGCGCCGTCAGAAGTCCGGCGATGATTCCAAACAGGACCTTTGCACGGGAAGAGCTCAGGGTATAGTCGGTCAGCATATAGCAGCCGCCCAGGATCAGTCCGCCTCCGAAGAGAGACACCAGAGGATTCATACCGGCGATAGATGTAACCGCCACGGTCACTGCCAGGTAAACCACGGTGATGATCCAGTCCAGATCCTTTCGGACTGCCAGGAAGACAAAGCCCAGTAACAGAAGCAGGGCACTCGTCTCACCTAACGCACCGGGAATCCGTCCCAGGAACATATCAAAAACAGAATAAGTAACCGCCTCTCCGTGTTTGGCCATGGTAAGCACCGTTGCCGAGGAAACCGCATCCGGGCCGGGAGCCACATAGCTCATGAGCTTGGAGGGATACACCACCATGACAAACAGACGGCCCATCAGAGCCGGATTGGCAAAATTGCTTCCGATCCCGCCGAAGCACTGCTTTACAACGATGATCGCAAAGGCAGAGGCCAGGATCGCCACCCATACCGGAGTATTGGATGATAAATTGAATGCCAGGAGCATACCGGTGACTACCGCACTGTAATCCATACGGACCGGCAGATGGTTAAGCTTCTCCCAGAGTGCTTCGCATGCCACACAGGTTGCCACACAGGCGAGTGTCAGGAAAAAGGCTCCGACACCGAAGAAGTATACGGCTCCGATGAATGCCGGAACCAGCGCCAGGCAGACATCTTTCATGATCCGTTCCGTGGTTTTCGGGGTCCGGATATGCGGATTCAGATATGTTTTTTCCATCATTTCTTCCCCCTTTCCCGAATCATGGCACGCACATCATTTCGCGCTTTTACGGTATTCTGGCAGAGATTGCGCTTTGCCGGACATACATAGGAGCAGCAGCCACAGCCGATGCATTCCGTTGCATACAGCTTTTCGCACCGTTCTGTATCTCCGTTCCGGACTGCGAAATCGATCTTCCAGGGTGTCAGTCCTGCCGGGCAGGCCTTAATACAGGAACCGCAGCGGATACAGGGCGTTTCCTCCACTCCGTCATTTTTCAGAAGTAAAAGACCGCCGCTCACCTTGGTCACAGACTGGGGCAGCTCCTTGCATTTGATCTGATGGCCGATACAGCCGCCGGTCATGGGGCCGCCCAGGATCACCTTATTGTCAAGCTCCGACGGGCCGCCGCATTTCTGAAGCAGCTCTCTGAGCGGTGTTCCAAGCGGAACCAGGAAGTTTCCGGGTTTTTTCACCAGGCCGGTCACGGTGATGCAGCGGGTAATACTGGGTTCTTTTCCGAACACGGCATCCCCCATGGCCTTTGCCGTCTGAACATTGGAAACGATCACGCCTGCGTCCGCCGGAAGCCCTCCGGCAACCAGTTCTTTTCCTGTGGCTGCCTCAATGAGCTGGCGCTCGCCGCCCTGCGGATATTTTGTCGGAAATACCAGAACCTCGATGGGAACCTGTTTGTCACCGATCAGCTTCTTTAAATGCTCCGCACAGTCTTTCTTATTATCCTCCGTACAGATCAGCGCTTTCTTCGCGCCGCCCGCCTTTACCAGTGCATGGACACCGTTTAAGATCTCCATGCCATGCTCCAGCATCATGCGGTAATCGCATGTTAAATAGCTTTCGCACTCGCAGGCATTTACCAGGATATATTCAATGGGCTTATCAGTCTTATACTTCACATGAGCGGGAAAGCCGGCTCCGCCCATGCCGGTGATCCCGGCGTCTTCCATGATCCCGATGAGATCCTCTTTGGAATACGCATCCAGAGACATCCATTCCTTTTTATAAGGAAGCTCCGGAACAGCCGGCTGCTTTTCGTCCGGCTTGATGATCAGGACCGGTACCTCCATGGGACCCTTCTGCTCTGTGCGGATCCCGGTTACAGTACCGCTTACACTGGCATGAAGCTTCACTGCTGTGAAATTCTTCGGCTGCCCCACAAGCTGGCCCCGCTCCACATGATCTCCCACCGCCACAAGCGGCTCACAGAGACTGGCACCGGACTGGGACATCGAAAGCTCGATGACCTCCGGAATAAAGGAAACAATCGGCTTACTCTTACTGAGTGCCTTATCTGAGCCGTCCGTGGGATGGACGCCGCCCGGAAACTTTTGTTCCTTGCTTCTCATTCTTTCCTCCTTGCCTATAAACTCTCCGTTTTCCTGTCCGGAAAAATATGCTATACTGATCTCAGACTGCATATAGGAGGTTTATATGATAAATAATCGGATTACCCTTCGCCGGCTGATCCTGCTTTCTGCACTGATGCTGGTCTGCACCTGCATTTTCAGTGCCTGCGGCCGGAACCGGCAAAGCTCTGTATCAAAAACGACATTTTTATTAAATACTCAGGTCACCGTCACCCTTTACGGGACCGATGACGAGTCCATCATCGAGGACTGTTTTTCATTATGTAAATCTTATGAGGATCTGTTCAGCCGTACCGAGGAAGGCAGCGAGCTGTATCGGATCAATCACAGGGAAACGGACGAACTGTCGGACGACACGTTATCGCTGATCCGTACCGGTCTTTCCTACAGTGAACGCTCCGGCGGTGCCTTTGACTTAACCATCGGCTCCTGCTCCTCCCTCTGGGATTTTACCTCGGAAACGCCTGTGGTCCCCGATCCGTCCGCTCTTGCGGAAGCCTTGACCCATGTGGGATTTCAGAAGGTTTCCCTTGACGGAAACCGAATCTCCTTTTCCGATAACGGAACGATCCTGGATCTCGGTGCCATTGCCAAGGGCTATATTGCCGACCGCCTGAAGGACTTTTTGCTGGAACAGGGCGTTACAAGCGCCACCATCAGTCTCGGCGGAAATATCCTCTGTGTCGGTGCAAAGCCGGACGGCTCTGCCTTTAAGATCGGGATCCAGAAGCCCTTTGATGAACAGGGGCAGCCGCTCCTGATCGCAGAAGTAAACGACTGGTCCGTCGTCACCTCCGGTGTCTATGAGCGGTGCTTTGAACAGGACGGCGTGTTTTATCACCATATCCTGGATCCGTCCACCGGCTATCCCTGCGATAACGGGCTTCTCTCTGTGACGATCCTGAGTCCGGCCTCCGTGGACGGAGATGCCTTAAGCACCACCTGCTTTTCGCTGGGTCTCGACCGGGGCATGGCGCTGATCGACAGTCTGGAAAACACCTATGCCGTGTTCATCACCGACGATTATGAAATTCATTATTCTGCCGGTCTTACTGATGCCATTTCCATCACAGAAGCAGCTGCCCAATGACCTTATCCTCAAAAATCCCTTTTCAGGATTTCCCTGCGCTTCTTACACGATTGCCTTCATCGGGCACTTCTCCGCACAGGTTCCGCAGCCCGTACACTTCGTTTCGTCGATCCGTGCTACGCCGCTCTCCAGAGAGATGGCTCCTGCCAGACAGTTCTTCGCACAGACACCGCAGCCGATACATGCATAACGGCAGACCTCTTTTGCTGCCTTTCCTTTATCCAGGTTTGAGCAGGCCACCATATGACCTGCCAGCTTGGGAACCATGGCAATGACATGGCGGGGACACTTCTCGGCACACTGTCCGCAGCCCACACACTTCTCATCATCCACAGTCGCCAGACTGTCTTCCACATGGATCGCACCAAACTTACATGCCTTCTCGCAGAGACCGCAGCCGATGCAGCCGTACTTACAGATCTTCCGCCCCTTTTCATTCAGGGTCGCATGGACCAGATCGCCCTTGCACTGTACAAAGGCCTTCCGCTGTTCTGCTGCTTTGACCTCGACACCAAGCACTTTTCCGATGGCTTCTGCCGCTGCAGCACCGCCTACGGGACAGGCATTGGGCTTCGCCTCACCGGTGAAGATCGCATGCGCCAGTGCATCGCACCCGGCATATCCGCAGCCGCCGCAGTTATTTCCAGGCAGGCACTTTCGGATATTCTGTTCTTTTTCATCTACCGTGACGGCGAAGAATTTTCCGGCAATGCCAAGAAGAACGCCGATCACCAGTCCTGTGATCCCGACCACCAGAGTGGCCGCTATGATTCCACTCATATCCATATCTTCTTTCCTCCTTTAGAATTTCAGATCGCTGAAGCCCATAAAGGCGATGGACATGAGCGCTGCCGTGATCAGAACAATGGGTGCACCCTGCAGGTTCTCCGGAATATCATTGTCGGCAATTCTTTCACGGATTCCGGCAAGAATGATAATGGAGATGGTATAGCCGAGAGCTGTACCAAAGCCGCATACGACGCTCTGTGCCATGTTGTACTTGTTCAGTACGTTTTTCAGTGCCACACCAAGTACCGCACAGTTGGTTGTGATCAGCGGAAGATAAACGCCCAGCGCCCGGTAAAGGGCCGGGATAAATTTTTTCAGGAACATTTCCACTACCTGAACCAGCGCTGCGATTACCAGGATAAAGACAATGGTCTGAAGATATTCCAGATGGAACCGCACCAGGATCTGATAGTATAACAGGTTTGCCACCGCCGAGGCAATGGTGATAACAAAGCATACGGCGCTTCCCATTCCGGCTGCCGTTCTTGTATTGGTAGATACACCAAGGAACGAACATAAGCCCAGGAACTGGCTCAGCACCACGTTATTGAGGAGCGCAGCCGAGATCGCAATAAAAATCAGTTCTTTGATCATGCCTTCTCCTCCTTTCCGTTTTCAGAGATACAGCCGTGGCATGCCATGCAGTTTCCGTTGCAGCCGGCCTTGGGCTTTCCTCGTTTATTAGTTGCCGATTTCAGTCCCAGCTTATTCTGGATGGCCGCCAGAGCCGCCACGACCAGGAATGCTCCGGGAGACTGTACCAGGATCCCGATGGGAGCAAACGTTGCGTTCGGACGGAGAATATTCACACCGAACATGGTTCCTGCACCGATCAGCTCTCTGCAAATACCGATCATTCCGAGTGCCACAGTAAAGCCGAGCCCCATACCGATGCCGTCACACATGGACAGGAAAATCCCGTTCTTGGACGCAAAGGATTCCGCCCGTCCTAAAATGATACAGTTTACAACGATCAGAGGTATGTAAACACCGAGGGAATCATACAAGGTAGGCACATAGGCCTCCAGTAAGAATTCCACTACGGTTACAAACGTCGCAACCACTACGATATAGGCCGGCATACGTACACCGTCCGGAATGATTTTCCGAAGCGCCGAGATCATCATATTGGAAAGGATCAGAACCGCTGCGGTGGAAAGTCCCATGCCGATACCGTCAATGGCGGTCTTCGTAACTGCCAGGGTCGGACACATGCCAAGCGCCAGCACAAAGATGGGATTCTCTGTCACAATTCCCTTAAAAATCTGTTTTGAACCATCTTTCATTTTCATGTTTCTCACTCTCCTTTCGCACAGTATGCCGCGAATGCCATACCGCCGTTGGCCGCATTGACCACTGCGTTGGAAGTGATCGTTGCACCGGAGATCTGGTCAATATTATCATTTAATACAAATTCATCCGTTTTTGTCTGAAACTGATCCTTGAACTCCGGCTCATCTGCCAGGGCTCCCAGCTTTGCGGTCTCACTGCTGGTAAGGATATCAATTCCCATGGTCGTACCGTCTACAGCTTCGCCATATGCCATCGTGATCTCCCCCTGGGAGCCTGCGAAGTCGAGGGTCATTACATAACCTAAAAGTGTTCCGGAACCATCCACAGCCTTTAAGCACTCCGTCACAGTTACACCGGAGATCCCTGCCGCCTCCAGAATAGACTCGGAATCCTCCACATAGCCGTTGATGGCATCATCCTCCTCAAAGGACTGTGCCTCTGAAAACACACTCTGATAGGCTTCTTTCTTTTCCCGCGCCTGACGTTCCGCGATGGGGCCCTTCGTGATCTGGTAAGCCACACCGAGAAGCAGACCGGAGATCAGCGTGATCACAAAAAGGATCAGCGCATTTTTCACGATTGTTTTTACACTCATCTCTGCGCCTCCTTTTCTTCTACCGGCTGCACTTTCGGTGCAAAGAACTTATCGATCAGAGGTACCAGAAGATTACAGAAGATCACCGCATAGGAAACGCCCTCGGTGTTGGTCCCGAGAAGCCGGTAAATACCGGTCACAGCGCCCAGCAGCACGCCGTAGATCACCTTTCCGACAATTCCAACCGGACTTGTTACACGGTCTGTTGCAAAGAAGAACGCGGCAAACAGAAGTCCGCCGCCCAGGAGCTGGCTGAGCAGATAATGAGGAGAGGTATTCCCCCCGAACAGACAGACAACTGCCGTGAACACAGCCAGATAAACCACAGGCGTGATCACCGAAATCTTTCTGGCCACAATAAGGAACAGTGCGCCGATCAGCAGCGCCAGAACAGACGCCTCACCGATACAGCCTGCCTTTGGATTATAAAGAAACATCTGCCACAGATCGGTAGTACCGCCACTTCTCATGACGGACAGCGGCGTAGCCATGGACATTCCATCCACCACATATGTCGTCATCACATCTTTGAAACTGATCAGCAGGAAACAGCGTGAAACCAGAACCGGGTTGATAATGTGAGCGCCATAGCCGCCGAAGCAGTGCACCACAATCACCGTGGCGAAAATCCCGCCAAGGATCGGAACATACAAAGGAACCTCTGCCGGCAGACAAAGACCCAGCAGAAGTCCGGTCAGCAGTGCCGTTCCGTCCATGGTCGTAATTGAACGCTTCATGAGCCGTTCAAAAAAATATTCCGAAGCCACGGAAGCAATAATGGACGCCAGCAGTACACGGATCGCGCGGAAGCCGAACGCATAACACCCGACGATCACAACAGGCAGCAGCGCAACACAGTAGTTTGCTGTAATAGCCCGCAGGCTTTCGGGGGTTCTGTAACGGGATTCCACAGCCGGTTTAAAAAAAGCCTTCACCGTTTAACACCTCTTTCTTTTGAATTTTCTGCATACGAATTGCTGTATACATTATACTTATCCCCATTATAGCATCGGGGGATTTTTTTTCAATAATTGTTACTAAATGAACAATATAAGTTTTTTTTTAACAATATCTAAAATTTTTATGAATTGGGTAGCTTTTTCGTTAAAATATAAACACAAGGACTGTCCCTGCTCATTCCACAGACGGAATGTTTCCGCGCCAAAATAAAAGAAACTGTCCCCGCCTCCCCACCCATACCGAAATATGTAATATTTTTGATGATCGCAACACAAAAGCCAGGAACTGCTTTCCATCATGTGTTATCCCCGCCACATGACAGAAGCTGTTCCTGGCTTTTTATTTCGACTTATCTTTTCTTGATATTGTTACTGCTTCTCTTATGCCCGTTTCTTCTTTATTACAACAAAGGCTGCTGCCCCGGCACTTACCAGCAGTAAAAACAGCCACAGAGCCGGTACTGCATGATCGCTGGTATCCGGCGTTTTTCCGCCTGTCGCGGGCTGTGCCGCTGCCGGCTTTGTTCCTGTTCCGGGTTTTTCAGGATTGGTTCCACCGCCGGGAAGCTTTGCGATCAGAGTAGCTTCTTTCTTGATTTCCTTGACTGCCTGCGCATCTGCAAAATACTTTCCGCACTCACCGCAGTACCAGTATTCAATGTTGCCTTCCGTATCCTTGGTGGCTGCATTGGCATTGACATGCTTCAGCATACCGTGATTTGCGCTGTTCAGTTCTCCGTACTCTGCGCCGCAGATCTCGCACACAGCTTTCTTTGTGCAGGTCGCCGTTCCACCCTTATGGATGCACTTATAACCACACTCGCTGCATACACCGTCTTGCCACTCATGATCTTCTTCTGCGACTGCAGCCGCACCACAACAATTATATTTCTTCTCATGCTTGGTCTCGGTCGTTGTCCACACAGCTTCACCGGTATGGTTTGCTGCATCCAAATCTCCATAGGCAGTTCCGCATACACCACATTCTGCCTGCTTCGTGCAGGTTGCCGTTCCGCCGGAGTGGCTGTCACATTCTACGGTTCCGCCATCCGCTGCAAAAGTGCCTGCAACGGTGACCGTTCCATGGTTTACAAAGGTAGTTCCGCTTCCCACCTTTAAGGAAGTTCCCTCCGGGATCAGAAGCTCCATATCAGAAGCTACCTCTGCATCACCCGGAAGCAGGGCATCTCCGATCACCTTACCGGATTTTCCGTTGAACAGCACGCTGTTCGCAATGCTGTCAGAGCCTTCGGTAAATGCTTCCGTTCCGGAAGTCTCGATCCAGGAACCGGTAACGGTCGCTGTATCGTTTGCCCGGATACCGTCATAGTCCTCGCCGGCTTCTGCCTTAACGATACTGTTCTCGATCTCCACATTACCACGCGAGAAGATTCCGACATCATCTGTCGCTTTCGCTTCCACATAACTATCTGCAATAGAAACTGCATCGTTTCCGAATAATGCCGGATAATAACCACTTGCCTTTACCACTGCGCCATCCGAAATTTTGATCGACTTATCCGCATAAATCCCATTGGAGTAAACACTGTCCGCGATAACAGTTCCTCCGGAGACCGCAAGGCTTCCGCTTATCGACATAGCCACGTCATAGCCGCTTGCTTTGATCTGTGCCTGATCATTTACCGTAACATTTCCATAAGATGCGATGCCAAATCCACAATACTTACCGGTAGAATCTTTTCCCTCTGCTTCCAGATAGCTGTTTCCTTCCATCAGAAGATCAGCGGCTCCAAATATTTCCAGGCCGCTTACCGAAGCACTTGCCGGTGTGGACATATCATCCTGTAAACAATACAGCTTTGCGCTATCCTTTAACGTCACAGAATGAGTTTTATCACCGTTCTTTACGCCGACTTTCAGCGCCGGATACTTTCCTCCGCCGATATAGGTTACAGATGCTGCTCCGTCCAACACACAGGGACCGTTCCACTCACTGGAATCTCCCGCAGTGGCAGGCGTTGTTACCACGATCTTTGTGTCCGTAATATGCAGTGCACTGGGCATATAGGATGTTTTCTGCGTCACCCTCAGGGAAGATGCCCGAAGTGTTCCTGTACCCTTGATGGTCAGATCGTTGGCAGATACCCTGCTGATGGTATTATCTGTTCCAGCCGGAATATCCAGTACCATTTTTACCGGACTGTTCTCGACAATGATTCCTCCGCCAATCTCAACATTATTGGTACGGATATAAAATGCCTGATCGATGTCCGAAGCATTATTGCTTCCCCAGATACTGATCTTCTTATCCGTTGTCCCGGTAAGCTCATACATGACATCTCTCTTCCGGAGAATGATCCTGCTGTCATCGATCTTATAATCTTCATTATCCACATTCTCTCCACTGACATCCAGTTTGACCACCGTATCCTCCGGTGCGGCCATTGATGACAGCGGTATGATACATAGTACCAGACAGATGGCCATCAACATGCTCAATATTCGCTTCTTCATAAAATTCCTCCTGTTCTTTACTCCCGCTCATGCCCTATTGCCATTGGCCCGATCCAGCCGCTGACAATACCTCATATGCTTTTAACTATACTTATTTTTTCTCATTCTGTCAATAACCTCACGTAAAACGTACAAAAATCTGCGCAGACTGCACAAAAATACTCCCACGGCTCCACCCATGTCCGGCACAGGCAACTTTGATATGTGCCAGTGACGGATATGGGTGGAGCCGCGGGAGCTTTTATTTGAATTTACTGCTGTCCGAGCACCTCCAGTGCTTTCTCCAGCTGACTGTCGGTCTCGCCGCTTTCGGCCTCTACCTCCACATCAGGCGTGATGCCGATGCCATGGATGCAGGTTCCGTTGGGTGTGTAGTAATTGGCGGAGGTGATCTTCATGGCAGTGCCATCCGTAAACGGAATTATGTTCTGGACGATTCCCTTTCCGAAGGTTGTGGTGCCGATGATGGTCGCCAGCCCGTCATCCTTCAGTGCGCCGGTAACGACCTCGGAGGCACTGGCGGAATTGCCGTTTACCAGGACTGCCATAGGGCCTTCGTACGCCACATCGGAATTGGCGCTGCTGACTACTTCTCTGTCATTTTTATCTCTGGTGGAAACGATGGTTCCCCCGGAGATAAAGTCATCGGCAATCTTCACTGCCTGATCCAATAATCCTCCGGGATTGTTCCTAAGATCCAGGATCAGGGACGTCATGCCCTGGCTCTTGAGGTCGGCAAGGGCTTCTGAAAACTGATCATAGGTCACGCTGTCAAACTCGGTGATCTGGATATAGCCGGTCTGGTTTTCCAGCAGCTTCCATTCCACCGTATCCATTTGAACAGAACGGCGCTCCACCTCCATGGTGATATAATCCTTAATAGAGGGACGGTATACCTCGATCTCCACCGTAGTTCCTTCTTTGCCGCGGATCTTGGAAACGATATTGTCGGAGTTCGTTTCTCCGGTAATATCGGTGCCGTCCACCTTGGAAAGCACATCATCTGCTGCCATGCCGGCTTCTTCTGCGCCTGAGCCCCGGAACACCCGGAGTACCGTACAAAGTCCGGTCGCAGGATCCTGGCTGAACTGGATTCCGATTCCCACATAGGCACCGCTGGTGGATTCCATCAGCTTCTTGTATTCCTCTGCCGTATAATAGACCGTATAGGGATCTCCCAGACTGGAAACATACCCCTTATAAATCCCGTCCTTCATGGCTTCTTCATCCATGTCATATAAAAACGTCTGGTTGAGCTGTCCCTGTAAAATATTCAGCTTGCTTTCGATTTCCTGATAGTCAAGCCCGGCATTTTCTTCCGTCTGGCCGTTGGACCCTGTCCTTGATGCCGACAGAAATGTCGTGATTCCCCAGATGGAAACGGCGGCAATCACAAGACTCACAACAACGCCTGCCAGCACGCCTTTCCAGAAATGATTCCCCTGCTGTTCCATGAATCCTCCTTTTCATGGTCTCCTGTGATCCAGGAGGCCCGGTTCTTTTTCTCTTCTGTCCCGGCCTTTTATGGCGGTGATACATAATTCAACGGGTTCTGTGAATATTTGGAGCTGCTGAATCCGCCGACCCGCACTTCGAAATGAAGATGTGCTCCGGTGGACCATCCCGTACTTCCCACAAGACCGATAGTCTGTCCGCGGCTCACGCTCTGTCCTTCCGAAACAAGCAGCTTCTTACAGTGCATGTATACTGTATAAGTACTGTTTCCATGATAAAGAATTATCCAGTTGCCTGCCGAAGTACTGGTTCTGGCAATGACAACCGTTCCCGATTCCGCTGCCACAATATCTGCTCCCGCCAGCGCACCGGACGGTTTTGCAATGTCAATTCCGTGATGATTGCTGAGTGTCCCGTTTGCTTCTCCGGTCAGCGGATCATCCCGGCCGCCGTAACCGGATGAAATCCGGGAGCAAGACGGAACCGGCCATAAAAAGCTTCCCGATGTGGCTGCCTGGGTGGGCTTCACAGTCGGTGCGGCAGTTGTCGCCTTTGCTGTGGTGGCTGCCGCCGTTTCCTTTGTTGGCGCTCCGGTGGCTTTTTCCGTGACCTTTTCCGTCGGTCCTGCCGTCTCAGACGTTGTCTCCGCAGAAGCCGCTGTCATGGCTTCCCCGGAGCTTTCTGCTGCCCGTCTGGCTTCCTCGGCCTCCTTCTTTCGAATGGCCTCCTCCATATTCTGGAACTCTTCCAGCTCCTCTTTTAATGCCTCATCGTAATCCGCAATCAGATCCGAATGATCGGCAATCTGGAGATTCAACGATGAAAGCTCCTCATTTTTGGCTTCCTGAAGGCTCGCCAGCGACTCCCGCTTGGCCTCTGCCCGGGCACTCATGGTTTCCAGATCGGCCTGTGCGGTCTGAAGCTGCTCCGACTTTTCGGCGATCAGGTCCTTTGTCTCCTGATACGCAGTCAGCATAGTTCTATCATATTCGGATATTTTGGAAATATACTCTGCCTGAGAAAGAAACTCGCTGAGGGAAGCGGAATCAAACATCATTTCCAGAAAATAGGTATCACCTTTTTCGTACATATACTTGATCCGCAGCTTCATATCCTCCTACTGGCCTGCTTCCGTTTCCCTGGCTGCCTTCAGCTCCGTTTCAGTCCGGGCGATGGCTTCTTCGGTATCTGCCATCTGTGCTTCCAGGCTGCTGATACTGTCCTCCACCGAGGATAATTCTTCATTTAATGCCGTCAGATATTCTGCCGCATCGTTTTTTTTCTGTTCCAGCTCCGACAGCTTATCTGCCACCCGGTCCTTTTCCTCCTGGATGGCATCGATCTTATCCTGCTGATCCGCAAGCTCACCTGATGCCCGCACCGTCGGCACCATGCCAAACACCAGTGCCGCGATCAGTCCCGCAGAGATCACCCGGCTGCGAAAGCTCCGGGACTTCCATCTGCAGGAATGCTTCGGTTCTGAGTTCTGTGGCTTCCGGCTGTTTTTTATTCTGACTTTCCGTTCTTCTGTCATGCTCCGGCCGTCCTTCCTATGCCCGCAGATGCTTCCTGATGGAAAATGCACTGCCGAACAGCCCGATTCCAAGCCCCAGTCCCAGAGCAACCGGAATCAGAACCTGGAAAACCGTTCCCACCGGAAGAAGGGTTAAAAGTCTGGACAGGATACTGAGCCTGCTTATGCAGAACCGCACGGCATAGCCGTAAGCATAATACACGATCAGCAGGGGAATTCCGGCTCCGATAAGACCGATGATGATACCCTCTACCACAAACGGTGCACGGATCAGAAAGTTGGTGGCGCCGATCATTCGCATGATCTTGATCTCATCCTTTCTTGCATTGATGGTGATGGCGATGGTATTGCTGATCAGGAATACCGCCACACCAAGAAGGATCAGAATAATGCCCATGGACACATAGCCCACCACATTGTTGATGCTGGCAAGGCCTGTAGCCGCCATCTCGGAATAATTCACCTTTCTGACACCGGTAATGGATTTCAGATAATCCACAAACTCCTGCTGGTTTCCGATATCTTTTAAATAAATCTCATAGGATGCGGAATTGGCCAGCGGATTGTCCTGGGCAAAGCCCTCTGCCAGCTCCGGCATATCTGCAAAATACTCCTGCTTATAGTTTTCCCATGCCTCCTCGGCCGAGATGTAATTCATACCGGCCACTTCCTGTCTGGCAGCGATCACATCTCCGATGGATTTAATTTCCTCTTCTGACAGTCCTTCATCAAAAAACACCGTAACGCCGACTGTATTCTCCATGGATTTTACCATATACTGAACGTTTACCACGATGGAATAAAACACGCAGAACAGGAAGATACAGGCTGCCATGGTGCCGATCGAGGCCAGGGTAAACAGCTTGTGCTTCCGGATACTGCCGAACCCCTGTCTGATGCAATACCAAAGTGTGCTAATCCTCATTGCCGTACCCGCTTTCCTTTCTGTCTGTCACGATCACCCCATGCTTCATGGTGATGACCCGCTTCTTCATCTTGTCCACGATCTCCTTACTGTGGGTCACAACGACTACGGTGGTTCCCATCTCATTGATCTCTTCTAAGAGCTTCATGATCTGCCAGGCGTTCCCCGGATCCATATTTCCGGTTGGTTCGTCTGCCAGAAGGATCTCCGGCCGGTTCACCAGGGCACGGGCAATCGCCACCCGCTGCTGTTCTCCGCCGGAAAGCTGGCTGGGCAGCGACTTATACTTAGAGGACAGTCCCACCATGGACAATACCTCCGGCACCCGCTTCTTGATCTCTCTTGTGGGAGTCACGACCACCCGCTGGGCAAATGCCACGTTTTCATAAACATTGCGGTCCTTTAAGAGGCGGAAATCCTGAAAAACAACGCCCAGGCGCCGTCTGTACCTGGGTATCATCTTCCGCTTCATCGATGTCAGTTCCGTGTCTCCGACGCGGATCGAGCCGGAGCTGGCCTCAATTTCTTTCAAAAGAAGGCGGATCAGTGTCGTTTTCCCTGATCCGCTGTTTCCGACGATAAAAACGAACTCACCCCGGTCAATCTTCAGGCTGATATCGCGGACCGCCTTTGTTTCGCGGTCCGTCGCTTTATCGTATGTCTTGTTCACATGTTCAAATTCAATCATAAAAAGCCTCAATTCCAGTAAACCTTTTGTGAACAGAAATTTCCTGTTCCACAGGGAAACACTCCGATGCAGCCTTCCGGCCGGTCAGAAGTTTTCCTTAATTATCCAGTGTCTCGATATAGTTCATGTACTTGACAACCATCAGGGCGATCTTGAAGGTGATCGCATCCTCAAATACACGAAGATCCAGTCCTGTGCTCTTCTGCAGCTTATCCAGACGATACACCAGCGTATTCCGGTGGATATAAAGCTGTCTGGATGTCTCCGATACATTCAGGTTATTCTCAAAAAACTTATTGATGGTAACAAGCGTCTCCTCGTCCAGATCATCCGGCGATTTTCCGT
>CAKRJM010000026.1 GCA_934351765.1 uncultured Lachnospiraceae bacterium
GAATACTACGATGTAAGGTACACCTACCTGACGGGACAGAAGGATATGCTCCTTTGTCTGAGCCATAACACCATCGGTAGCAGCAACTACGAGGATAGCGCCGTCCATCTGAGCAGCACCGGTGATCATGTTCTTTACATAGTCAGCATGTCCGGGGCAGTCAACGTGAGCGTAATGTCTCTTCTCTGTCTGATACTCAACATGAGCGGTAGAAATGGTAATACCACGCTCTCTCTCTTCGGGAGCCTTATCGATGTTCTCGAAATCTACCTTCTCATTACCAGCAACTCTCTCTGCCAGAACTCTGGTGATTGCAGCAGTCAGAGTAGTTTTACCATGGTCTACATGTCCGATTGTACCGATGTTACAATGGGGCTTAGATCTGTCAAATTTAGCTTTAGCCATTTTAAAAGTCCTCCTTAATATTTGCCCTGGCGGGCTTCAATTATTTACGTTTCAGCGTTTCACACTGAATAACATTATATTGCATAACAAACGCTTTTTCAAGCCTTATTTCGCTCTTTCAGCAAGAACTTTCTCCTGTACGCTCTTCGGTACGGGCTCGTATTTATCGAAGAACATGGAGTATGCCGCACGGCCCTGAGTCTTGGAACGAAGGTCTGTTGCGTATCCGAACATCTCGGACAGCGGAACAAAGCCCTTGATCAGCTTGGAGCCGTTTACATCCTCAAATGCTTCGATACGTCCGCGGCGGGAGTTGATATCGCCGATAACATCACCCATGTAATCCTCGGGAGTTGTTACCTCGACTCTCATGATCGGCTCAAGGAGTGTTGCGCCGCCCTTTGCCATAGCATCCTTGAAGGCCATGGAGCCAGCAATCTTGAATGCCATTTCGGAAGAGTCGACTTCATGATAGGAACCATCATAGCAGACTGCTCTTACACCGAGTACTTCAAATCCGCCCAGGATACCGGACTTCATTGCTTCCTGGATACCCGCATCTACTGCAGGGATATATTCCTTCGGGATCGCACCGCCGACAACCTCGGAAACAAACTCATAAGTCTTCTCAGCGTTTGCATCCATGGGCTCAAAGCGTACCTTACAGTGACCGTACTGACCACGTCCACCGGACTGCTTTGCATACTTGCTGTCAACGTCAACGTTCTTTGTAATAGTTTCCTTATAAGCAACCTGGGGCTTACCAACGTTTGCCTCTACCTTGAATTCACGAAGGAGACGGTCAACGATGATCTCCAGATGAAGCTCACCCATACCGGCGATGATAGTCTGTCCTGTTTCCTTATTGGTGGAAACGCGGAACGTAGGATCCTCTTCTGCCAGCTTTGCAAGAGCCTCGCCCATCTTGTCCTGTCCGGCCTTTGTCTTAGGCTCGATCGCGATATCGATAACGGGTTCAGGGAACTCCATGGACTCCAGGATTACCGGATGCTGCTCGTCGCAGATGGTATCACCGGTGGAGGTGAACTTGAAGCCTACTGCTGCAGCGATATCGCCGGAGTAAACCTTGTCAAGCTCCATTCTCTTGTTTGCGTGCATCTGAAGGATACGGCCAACACGCTCTTTCTTGCCCTTTGTTGCATTCAGCACATAAGAGCCTGCATTCATGGTTCCGGAGTAAACACGGAAGAATGCCAGTTTTCCAACGAAGGGATCTGCCATGATCTTGAATGCAAGTGCGGAGAAGGGTTCTTCATCAGAAGAATGTCTTACAACCTCATTGCCGTCCATGTCGGTTCCCTTGATGGAGGGGATATCGGTAGGTGCGGGCATATACTCAACAACTGCATCCAGAAGCTTCTGAACACCCTTGTTGCGGTATGCGGTACCGCAGAGTACCGGAATGATTTCTACGGAGATGGTAGCCTTTCTCAGAGCCTTCTTCAGGTCTTCTGTGGAGGGCTCCTCACCATCCAGATACTGCATCATCAGATCGTCATCTGTTTCACAGATTGCTTCGATCATGGCAGTTCTGTATTCTTCTGCCTGTTCCTTCATATCCTCCGGAATGGGCTCCAGAGAGATCTTCTCGCCCTTCTCATCTTCATAGATGTAGGACTGCATCTCGAACAGATCGATGATGCCCTTGAAGTCATCCTCCTTGCCGATCGGAAGCTGAACAGGTACTGCATTGTGACCAAGACGGGTCTTGATCATTTCTACTGCATTGTAGAAGTTTGCACCCAGGATATCCATCTTGTTGATGAATGCCATTCTGGGAACGTTGTATTTATCGGCCTGGCGCCATACAGTTTCTGACTGAGGTTCAACACCGCCCTTTGCACAGAACACACCTACGGCACCATCCAGTACACGCAGAGAACGCTCAACTTCAACGGTGAAGTCAACATGTCCGGGGGTATCAATGATATTGATACGATGCTCCAGAGCGCCCGGCATCGGTTTTGTTTCCTTTTCCAGAGTCCAGTGACAGGTGGTTGCAGCGGAAGTAATTGTGATACCTCTCTCCTGCTCCTGCTCCATCCAGTCCATGGTAGCTGTACCTTCGTGAGTATCACCGATCTTATAGTTTACGCCTGTGTAGTACAGGATACGCTCTGTAAGAGTAGTTTTACCCGCATCGATATGAGCCATGATACCAATGTTTCTGGTTCTCTCTAATGGATATTCTCTTCCAGCCAAGGGATTTTCCTCCTTTTAGAATCTGTAATGTGCAAAAGCCTTGTTTGCCTCTGCCATCTTGTGCATGTCTTCTTTTCTCTTTACGGCTGCACCAGTGTTGTTTGCTGCATCCATAAGCTCATTTGCCAGTCTCTCCTCCTGGGTCTTCTCGCCTCTCTTGCGGGAGAACAGAGTGATCCAGCGCAGAGCCAGCGCCTGACGTCTTTCGGGCTTAACCTCGATGGGTACCTGATAGGTTGCACCACCGATACGCTTTGCCTTTACTTCCAGTACAGGCATGATATTGTTCATTGCTGCTTCAAAAACTTCCAGTGCGGGCTTTCCGGTCTTTTCCTCAACCTGCTCAAAAGCGCCGTACACAATCTTCTGTGCAACACCCTTCTTGCCGTCCAACATGATATTGTTGATCAGCTTTGTAACAACCTTATTGTTGTAAAGCGGGTCTGCTAAAACATCTCTTTTCTGGGTATGTCCTTTACGTGGCACGTTACTTCCCTCCTTAATTATTAGAATTAAATCGTCGGTACTCACACGCTTGTATGTTCGCGCCCGGTCATGCTAACTATATTGGACCCGTCTCACAGGGAAAAATATGCTACATTCCGTGCACTAATACAAATCTTACTGACTGCCTTACTTCTTCGGTCTCTTAGCGCCGTATTTGGAACGGGCCTGACGTCTGTTGGCAACACCTGCGGTATCGAGGGTTCCTCTGACGATATGGTATCTGGTACCGGGCAGGTCCTTTACACGGCCGCCTCTGATCAGAACAACGCTATGCTCCTGAAGGTTGTGGCCTTCGCCGGGGATATAGCTTGTTACTTCGATACCATTGGAAAGACGTACTCTGGCAATCTTTCTAAGTGCTGAGTTAGGCTTCTTGGGGGTAGCGGTCTTTACTGCTGTGCAGACGCCTCTCTTCTGAGGAGCAGCCTCATCGGTTGCCTTCTTCTTTAAAGAGTTGAAACCCTTTAACAGAGCAGGAGCGGTTGCTTTCTTTACGGATGTCTGTCTACCCTTTCTTACTAACTGGTTGAATGTGGGCATGTTTTTCACCTCCTGTGATATTGGTTAAGTGTCTGTTTTTGCGCACCAAAATACAATTGCATTTTTCGCACGCCTTACTATTATATAGTTGGATTTTCTCCATGTCAAGAGCCAACCTGCAAATATCAGGTAAAACTTATCTGTTTTTTCACAGGAACCGGCTTTCTGTGAAGCAGACCACCGTTACCGGGACCGGCTGTTTTCAGCGCAGTCTTGTGTCCTCATACTTCGCCATGGTCTCCAGGCACTGGCGCAGCTGATGATACCGTTCCTCGATCGGACCGGCCGGGATCTCCACATCCACAGCCATGGCCAGGCCGTCGATAAGCTCATCATCCAGCTCCTCCCGCATGGTCTCCAGGATCACTGCCTTGGATTCAAAGGTCCGTGCCTCCAGAAAATCCAGAAAATGGGGATTCACCTCGTCGGCTGTCTCCTTTTCCTCTCCCCGTTCCTTTGCAGCCTCCACCACCTCGTCGGTCAAGGATTCCCAGAGATCATCCTCTGTTTCCTCCGCCCGTCCGCTCCGGGGGATCACCACACTCTCCTGCTCGGCCAGCTCATCGGCTTCCTCATAATCCTCAAAATCTGAAAGTCCGCTGACCTCCTTCCAGGTATCCAGAAGCGCCTGCTTTTCCTCTGCCTCCCGCTTCATTCGTTCCTCCGAAGCTTTTCGTTCCGGTTCTGTCCGGCGCGCTGTTTTCCGGCTTTCGTCTTCTTCTGCATGAGAGATCTGCTCCTGCCGTTTTCCGTTCTCCGCCATGTTCACCGGTTCAAACCGGTATTTCTGGGTCACGCGGGGATATTTATCATGATCCACTTCCTCCAGAAACATTTCCAGAGGACGGACATAGATCTTAAATTCTCCGTAAAGCGCCTGGTAGACCACCATTGCCTCTCCGGTCTCGGAGTGCTCCGCCACCGCCACGATCTGATACAGTCGATTTTTAAAATGCCGGTAAAACTCCCCCGGCTTTGGTATTCTCTGTGCCATAGCTGCCTCGTCTCCTTCCAGGGTTTATTTTAACCGAATCCGGTTTCTGCGTCAATCATATCCATTATCCTGCTCATTTACTTCGAGATTCTCTGCTCTGCTTGACCCTCTTCATTCCCTCCTGTTATAATAAGGTATCCGTTTATAATTATAATTAAGAAGAAAAGGAAAATTTTATGAACAGACCTGCGCTTCGTTCCAATCTCTATCGTCTCTACTATCTCCTGACCCTGATTGCCCTGTGCTGCTATGATTCCTATATCAGTGTCTATCTGGAGCAGTATCTCCATCTAAGCGGCTTCCAGATCGGCTGCTTTCTTTCGGTATCCATGATTGCCGGGCTGGTGGTCATGCCGCTCTACGGAGCCCTGGGCGACCGCACCGGAAAGTACCGGGAGATCCTTATGGTCTGCAGTGCCGGAACAATCCTGTTTTCCTTCCTGCTTTCCATGCAGACCGGCTTTTTTCTGCTGATCGTCATGGGCATCGGCTTTGAGCTGAACCGCTGCTCAATCCTTGCCATGGCAGATACCCAGACCATCCGCTACTGCAGCGACTACGGGCAGCCCTACGGCAGCATTCGCTGCTTCGGCTGTGTGGGCTGGATCACCGGAAGTGCCCTCTGTGCCTTCCTGGTCCGCCGGTTTGGTCTGGACCATGTATTTTTCCGCTTTTTCATGGGCGCTATGGCCTGCTCTCTGGTGAATATAGTCTTCCTCCCCGGAATAAAAAACGCCAGCAGCGCCTCTGCGCAGTCCGGACACCTTTCCGAGCACAGCGCGTCCCGCGGTTCTATCGGCGTACTGCTGAAAAACCGCCGCTATCTTCTGATCGTGATCTTTGCTCTGCTGACCGGAGCTCTGGCCGAAGCGGTCAATACCTACGCCTCCCTCCACCTGGTTTCCGTCCTCCACGGAGCCGAATATCTGGTGAGCATTTATTCCATCATCGGCGCGGCACCGGAGATCCTGTTTCTTCTGTTACTGAACAGGCTGCTGCTGCCGAAGCTTGGCTTCCGCCGGCTGTTCCTCATCTCCGCCGGTGCTCTCGGACTCCGAATGATCCTGTTTGCCGTATTCGACAGTGTCCCGCTGTTTTTCCTGGCCGCCTGTATGTGCTTTCTTACCAGTGCCTGCACCACCGGCCTCAATGTTCAGTATATCCATAAAGTCGTTCCCGAAACCTCCATCGGACTTGCCGCTTCCGTTTATAATGCGGTATTCATGGGCGGACGGGCGCTGTTCAGTCTGCTGTTCGGAGGAATTTACGACCTGGCAGGAAGCCGTTCCGTCTTCTGGAGCTGCGCGGTCTGCGCCCTTCTTGCTTTCGGGCTGGCCTTTTTCAGCCGCAGCATTGATCCAGCCGAAGCCTGAATCCAACCAGAGTCTGAATCCAACCAGAGTCTGAATCCGACCAGAACCTGTATTCAACCAGTGCCTGAATCCGACCGGTTCTGTCTAATTCATAAAGGAGTCCCTATGTCAAAACAAATCAGACTTGATAAATTTCTCGCCGATGCCGGAGCCGGTACCAGAAGCCAGGTGAAGGGCTTTCTGAAAAAGGGCCTGGTAACCGTCAACGGTGAACCGGCCAGAAAGCCGGAACAAAAAATATCCCCAGAAACCGATTTTATCGTTTTCCAGGGAACCGTACTCTCTTATACCGAATTTTATTACTATATGTTAAACAAACCGTCCGGCTATGTCTCAGCCACCGATGACAATACTGCGCCCACAGTGCTCTCGCTTTTAAAGGGCGCTCCCGGAAAAGACCTGTTTCCGGTGGGACGGCTGGACAAGGATACCGAAGGACTTCTGCTGATCACCAACGACGGTGCTCTGGCCCATCGTCTGCTCTCCCCTCGTCACCATGTGGACAAAACCTACTTTGTCCGTGCCGACGGTGCGGTGACGAAAGACGACTGTTCCAGACTGGAAGCCGGCGTAGACATCGGAGAGGACCGGCCAACGCTCCCGGCAAGGGCAGCGCTTTTGTCCTCCGGTCCGGTCAGCGAGGTAGAGCTTACCATCCACGAGGGAAAATTCCACCAGGTCAAGCGCATGTTCCAGGCTGTCGGTAAACCGGTTCTTTATTTAAGACGTCTTTCCATGGGAAGTCTTATGCTGGACGAAACGCTTTCTCCGGGACAGTACCGCCCGCTGCGCGAAGAGGAGATCGCTGCTCTGCGTAAGTTTTCCTAAGACAGATCCACCTTGCAGGTATCCTTGGATTCCACCCGGATCTCCACCAGACAGTCCGCAATGTGCTGATCGTCCATCTCCAGCCGGTATTCCAGCCGCAGGTTCAGAAGATTTTCCTCCTCAGTGACTTCCATCCGGCTGGTTTCCAGTCCCACCATCATCTTCCCGTACGGTACATCGTAGCAGGAAACATTTTTCTTATCCTTCTCAAAGATCATGTGAACGCTGGTTTCACCCTTTTTAATCACCTCCGCCCGGTCATTCCGGATCTTGATGATATTCCGTTCTCTTGTCCGTCCGTCCTCGGAGACATCATCATAAGTCACATAATGCTTTCCATTCTTAAAATGATACTGACCGGCTGTGATAATCTCCAGCTTATCCTCGCCAACGCTTCCGCCGCGCTGGACACTTGTCATGAATATCAGGACTTCCTTCTGCATACTTCCCTCCTGCTACTCGTTTTCTTCCTCAATGTTGACCTGCTTCACCGCCTCAATGTCATAGGGCAGAATCGAATTTGCAAACGCACAGAACCGTTCCTCGGCATCACTGACGAAAAATTCATACTTTTCTCCCGCCTGCGTTACCTGTTCATCACAGGAAAGATCCAGCTTTTCCAGAACCCGCCCCAGCTCCATGGCTGTCTCATAGGCCGGATTGACCAGTGTCACATTTTCACCCACCACACGGCGGAACGTGGAACGCAGAAGCGGGTAATGGGTACAGCCCAGGATCAGGGTATCGATGGATTTATATTCCATATCTTTAATATAGCGGTTTACCACTTCCTCCGTGATGGAATCATGGATCCAGCCCTCCTCCACTAGCGGCACAAGAAGCGGACAGGCCTTTCCGTAGACCTGGATCTTCGGATTACAGGCCTTCAGCGCCTTGGTATACATACTGCTCTCAATGGTAGCCGTCGTTGCCACCACGCCGACCCGGCCGTTTCTCGTCTTCTCACTGGCCACCCTGGCTGCCGCATCGATCACTCCAAGAACCGGGACCGTTGCCTCCGCCTGAAGCACCGGAAGCGCCAGAGCCGTCGCCGTATTACAGGCAACCACGATGGCTTTGACATTCTGCGATTCCAGAAAACGGAGAATCTGTCTGGAATAACGGATAATGGTTGCTTTCGATTTACTTCCGTAAGGAAGTCTCGCCGTATCACCGAAATAGATCAGCCGTTCCTCCGGAAGCTGGCGCATGATCTCCCGTGCCACAGTCAGACCGCCGACACCGGAATCAAACACGCCGATTGGTGCATTGCTGGACATTTAATTCTCCTTTCTGGAGAACGCCATGCGGATCAGCTTATCAATGAGCTGGGACTTGGAAAGCCCCCGGTTCTCCCAGAGCATGGGGTACATGCTGATGGATGTAAAGCCGGGAAGGGTATTGATCTCATTGAATACCACTTCTCCGGTGTCTTTTGTCACAAAGAAGTCCACGCGGGACAGGCCGAATCCGTCCACTGCTTTGAAAATCGCCACTGCGTCTTTCCGGATCTCCTCCACGGTTTCTGCCGGAAGCTCCGGATCCAGGACTGTCTTGGACTCCGCATTATGATACTTCGCTTCATAATCATAGAAATCAGCCGCCGCCAGGATCTCGCCGACTCCGGTCGCCTGTACCTCGCTGCCGCCCAGGACTGCACATTCGATCTCACGGCCCACAATGGTCTCCTCCACCAGGATCTTCCGGTCGTGCTTTGCCGCACCGAGAAGTCCTATTTTCAGTTCATCCCGGTCATGGGCTTTGGAAACACCCTGGGAGGAGCCTGCATTACAGGGCTTAATGAATACCGGATAAGAAAGGGCTGCTTCCACTTTTTTCGCTGCCGCCTCTGGATCCTTCAGCTCTTCCTTCCGGACTGCCACATACTTTGCCTGACGGATTCCCAGCGTATCGACAATGATCTTCGTATACAGCTTATCCATGGAAACAGCGGAAGCGAGTACACCGCAGCCCACATAGGGGATTCCCGCCAGTTCAAAAATTCCCTGAATCGTTCCATCCTCGCCATAAAGGCCATGGAGCACCGGGAATGCCACATCAATCTTCTTCGTCTCCACACGGTCACCGTCAATGAGAAGAACGGCTTTCATTTCGGCATCCGGTGACAGAACTGCCCGGACCCTGCCGTTTTTCCATTCTCCGGAACGGATCGCATCCACGGATTCCGTAAGAAGCCATTTTCCTTCTTTTGTAATTCCGATGAGAACCACCTCATATTTCTCACGGTCAATATGATCAATCACAGTCGCTGCGGATACGCAGGAAACTTCATGCTCAGAGGACTGTCCGCCAAAGAGCACTGCTACGGTCTGCTTTTCCATTTCGATTCCTTCTTTCTATTCTAATTTCAGTTTTAATCTGCCTTTGATGATCGTTCTTCTTTGGTTTTCGGTTTCTTTCCCATTGTACCCTGCTTTTCCCGTTTCTTCAACGTCTAATTGAAAGAAATCCCGGAAAATGGATATACTCTGGATATTCAAACGGAAGGGGGAATTTTTATGAAGCTGCGAAAATCCATATATCTTCGAATCCTGCTGGTTCTTTTATGTACCGGAACCATGATCCTGATCATCCTCACCGAAAAAAAGGCGGTTCAGATCCAGTCCGATCTCGCCGATCATGTCCTGCGGTTCCATGTCCTTGCCAACAGCGATTCCGAGGAGGATCAGGCCTTAAAACGAAAGGTCCGGGACGCCCTGCTGCAGAAGATCAACGAGGAGCTCCCAGACGACGCCGATCTTTCCGATGCAAAAGCCTATTTGTCCTCCCATGAGGCACTGCTTCAGGAAACTGCCTGCCGGATCGTCCGGCAAAACGGTTTTGATTATCCGGTAGAATTCCGTCTGGAGCCATGGTATTTCCCGACAAAGACATACGGCGACATGACCTTCCCCAGTGGAACATACGATGCCTTCCGGGTCATTATCGGAAAAGGAGAGGGAAAGAACTGGTGGTGCGTGCTCTATCCCTCTCTCTGTTTTATCGATTCCACATATAGTATTGTGCCGGATTCTTCCAAGGCCGCTCTGCGGGACACCTTGCAGGCAGACACCTACGAAAGCCTCCTCCATCAGAAGCCTCAGGCCGGATTCCGGCTGGGCGAATGGCTGAAACGGCTGTTTTAAACCGTTTATTTTTTCTGCTTGTCCAGCATTTCCTTTAATGCCTCATCGCTGTCGTCGATCCAGACATCCTCTTCATCGGCGTTCAGCCCCAGGTATTCTCTCAGGGTTCTGGTATCATCGCTTTCATTCCAGCGGGCGATATAATCATCGATCTCCTCGAATTCCAGCTCGCCGGCCAGATACTTTTCTTTAAAGGTCATTGCTCTGCTCCTTGATCATCTTTGCGATCTGTGCTTCCTGTTTGTTAATATGGGCCCGGATCGCCCTCCGCACGGCTTCCACATCCCTCGCCGCCAGCGCCCGCATGATATCCTGGTGCTCCTGGAGAAGAATGGTTCTCTGGGACTTGTTTTTCAGATGTTCGATCCGATAACGGTACATCTGCTCCCGAAGATGGTTCACCATCTGAACCAGGCGGTCATTGTCTGTCGCCTGATAGATCAGACCGTGAAACTCCTCATCGGCCTGCCCTAAAACGGTAATATCATCACTGTCAAGAACCGATGCAAACTTATGGTTTGCCTGCTCCAGCTTCTTAAAATCTTCTGCGGTCATCCGTTCACAGGCCAGCTCACCCGCCAGCTCCTCCAGTGCACGGCGTACCTCCAGCACATCTCTTAAATTTTTCCCGGAGATATGGGCAACCTCCGCGCCTTTTCGCGGGACCATTACCACCAGCCCCTCCAGCTCCAGCTTTCGGATCGCCTCCCTTACAGGAGTCCTGCTGACTCCCATCTGATCGGCAAGCCGGATCTCCATCAGGCGCTGCCCCGGAACCAGCTCACCTCTTAAAATCGCCCGCCGCAGGGTGTTAAATACCACATCCCGCAGGGGAAGATACTCATTCTCATTTACTTTGAGCCCGTCCATCGGCTACCTCCGCTTTCTCCCTTTGTATGATACGGCTTTACGGTATAGATCTGTCTTGCCAGACCCTCGCGCCGGATCTGTTTTCCGGCCCGCTCTGCCTGTTCCTTTTCCGAAAAAATCCCAAATACAGTCGGCCCGCTCCCGCTCATCAGTGCCTGCTTTGCACCTGCCTCCAGCATCCGTTCTTTGATGATGCCAATCTGCGGATGCGCCGGGATCGTCACCGTTTCCAGCACATTTCCCATCCGGGAAAGAACTCCCGGAAGATCCTGGTCTGCGAGCGCCTGTACCATGCCGTCGATATCCGGATGGTACGAAAGCTCTGCCGCTTTCAGATTTCCATACACAAACTTCGTTGAAACACTGATCGGTGGTTTCGCCAGCAGGATATGACAGTCCGGCATGGACGCCAGCCTGGTCAGCTTTTCTCCGATCCCCTCAGAAAGGGCTGTGCCTCTCATAATACAATACGGAATATCAGCTCCCAGCGTTACCCCCCGCTCCTCCAGCTGTTTCTTTGACAGCTGCAGGCCAAACAGCCTGTTTACTCCAACCAGAACGGCCGCCGCGTCACTGCTGCCGCCCGCCATGCCTGCCGCAACGGGGATCTTTTTATAAAGATCAATGAAAAGCCCATCCGGAATCTCCGCTTCTTTCATAAGAAGCTCCGCTGCTTTATAGACCAGGTTTCCCTCTCCGGTCGGCAGATACGGAAGATTCGTCCGGATCCGGATTCCCGGTTTCTTTTCCCGTCTTAACCTGATCTGATCATAAAGGCTCACGGTCTGCATGATCATCTTTACTTCATGATATCCGTCTTCCCGCTTTCTGAGGACATCCAGGCCAAGATTGATCTTTCCGTATGCCCGAAGCGATAGTTCATTCTTCATAATTTTCTCCGCCGCCAGGTATCCGCCTGTCCTGTGCAAACCGGACGTGCTTCCGCCTTCTCCATCATTCTTCATGGTTCCGCCCACGGAACAGACATGCTGTTTTGGTTTTTTCCCGTATTTTGTATACGAAGTACTCTTCCCAAGTATACACAATTTCTCATAAAAATACAAGCCGCCAATTCTTTCCTGAATCTGCCGGGCATTCCGGTTTTTTCGCTTTTACGACCGCCTTGCCGCTTCTTTTTCCTTTTTCAGCCGCTGGAACCGGCCCTTTAATCCCTTCTCCGGAAATACCGCCTCATGCTCCACCTTATGGCCCTTCGCCGCTTCCGCCCTGCGGTTCACATACTCCTGAACATAAGCCAGATGGACCATCACTGCATTGGTCACAGCCCGCTCATCAATATTGAATTTCTCGTGGTGGTTGGGATAGGCCCGCCCCATCTCCTCATTTCCTGCACCGATAAAGGCAAAGGCTCCGGGGATCCGCTGCTGATACACGGAAAAATCCTCGCCCAGCATCATCTTCGGCACTTCCAGAAACGCACGTTCCTCAAACACCTTTCTGGCGCCGCAGTAAGCGATCTCTGCCACATCGGGATCATTGTCCACCGCCGGATGCGCCGCCAGCACATAATCCACATGGGCGACTGCATGATACGCCGCCGCGGTTCCCACGGATACCCGCTTGACCGCATCCTCGATCCGTTTTCCCTCGGCTCTGGAAAACGTCCGCACCGTTCCTTCCATAAATGCCGATCCTGCCACCACATTGCGGACCGTTCCGCTGACCAGATGGCCGATATTGACCACCGCCGAGTCAATGGGATTCGTCTCCCTGGCAACGATCTGCTGAAGGTTCATAATAACGGCCGCTGCCGCCACCGTTGCATCCACGCATTGCTGCGGCTTTCCCGCATGGCCCTGCCGCCCGGTCACGGTAATCGTAAACAGATCAGACTCTGCCATCCGCGGCCCCGGTTCGATATTGATATATCCCACCGGAATATCGGCAAACACATGAAGCCCGAAGATCTGCTCCACATGATCCAGATAGCCGGAATCCATGACCATCTTCGCTCCCCTGCAGACCTCCTCTGCCGGCTGGAACAGAAGCTTAATGGTACAGTTTAACTCTTCCTCATGGGCTTTCAGGATCTTTGCTGCGCCAAGAAGGGCCGCTGTATGGGCATCATGACCGCAGGCGTGCATGACACCGGGCGTACAGGACTTATACGCCACATCGGTTTTTTCATCGATTTTAAGGGCGTCAATGTCAGCCCGCAGCGCGATCACCGGTTCTCCCTTTCCCACAAGACCGATCACTCCGGTCTCTGCCAGCTCTATATAAGGAATTTCCATTTCCTCCAGCTCGGTCTTGATCCGCTTGGAGGTTTCCCACTCTTCCAGGGAAAGCTCCGGATTCTGATGGAAATGCTTTCGCAGGTTCACAACATAGTTGCGGATCTGTTCTGTCTCTTTTCTGATATCAATATTCATACGGTACCTCCTTCGTGCCGCCTTCTGTACTATTCCAGTATAAAATTGTATGAAAGGAAATACAATCTTTTTTTCAAAAAACCTTTGACTTTTTTCTTTCCCGGATCCAAAATGTTTTCGATCTCCCTGATCCCCCAATCTTACAGGGGGAACGAAATCAGTTCTGTTGCCCTGTCTGGCAGACCGACACTGCCGACATTTTGTTTTCCCTCACATTACTATACTGTATGACATGGAGAAACCGCCTCGATCCTCTCGGGGCGGTTTCTCTGTCTTCCTGTTTTATTCAGCACTTCTCCGGTTCGGGATATTCCACTCCGAAGGTTTCCACTGTGACCGTTTTCATTCTCTGGGGTGTTACGGGGCGGTCTGCATATCCGGTGGGTGTCTCGGCAATGGCATTTACCACATCCATCCCCTCGATCACCTTTCCGAAGGCTGCATACTGGCCATCCAGATGAGGCGCCTTCTCATGCATGATGAAGAACTGGGAGCCTGCAGAATCGGGATGCATGGCCCGTGCCATGGAAAGAACTCCGGGATCATGTGCCAGATCATTCTCCACGCCGTTCATGGAAAACTCACCCTTAATCTGGTATCCGGGTCCGCCGGTTCCCTGTCCCAGCGGGCAGCCTCCCTGGATCATAAAGCCGCGGATCACACGGTGAAAGATCAGGTCGTCATAAAAGCCCTTCTTTACCAGGCTGATGAAGTTGTTTACGGTATTGGGAGCCACATCGGGATATAACTCTGCCTTGATGATGCCTCCGTCTTCCATTTCAATCGTTACAATGGGATTCTTTGTATCTGCCATATTCTGTCTCCTTATAAATGATTTGATCCTCAGAAGCTTCTTCTGTTCTTAATTTAGAAGCTTCTTCCGCCGCCTCCGTGGCTGGCACCACTGCTGCTGGAATGGCTGGAGCTGTGACCGCCGCCTCCTCCGCCACTGCTGTTATTGTTATCATGCTCGATCTTTCTTGTCACAACGGTGGTATGCGTGAAGAAATCGGTATGCTCGTTCTGGTGAAGGCTGCCCTGCTTCAGATACGTCCTGCTGCTGACCGTCGTCTGGGTTTTGCGGTTATGGCTGATGATCAGCGTAATGATTCCGGCGATCACCGCTGCGATTCCCAGATTCATGAACAGCGTGCCCGGCCGGAACGCTTCTGCCAGACTGTCCTGCCAGCGGATCTTCTTATAATCGCTGCTGTCATAATCAACGAAAGACTCCCGTTCGGAATCATAATAGCCGTTGTCCGCCGACTCGCCGCCGGTGAGGCACTTCTCGGCCTCCTTCACGAATGCGGTACAGGAGCCGTAATAATCCTGATTGGAAACGTGCTCATACAGCACATCCAGCGTGCTCTCGATCTCATTATCCGTATACTGCTCGATTCCGGTTCCGGCTGTACTGATGTAGATCTGGCGGTTATCCATATCGATCAGGTAAAGCACGCCGGAGCCATTGGATTTTTCATAACCGAAGCCATGCTCATCAAAGAAATCATCGGCATACTCCATGGAGCTTTTGCCTTCCGCATCATCGGTAGTTACTATGATGAGATCCTGCTCGATCCGCTGTGCCGTCTCCACCAGCAGATCCTGAAGCTCTGCTTCTTCCTCCTCTGTCAGGAGGTCTGCATCATCATAAACCTTCTGCTCTTCACTGTCGAAGCCGCATAACAGCGTACCCGCTGTCAGAAGCAGCAGCAGAAGCATGGAAATTTTTCTCAGCTTTTTCATACGACACCTCCGATAATATGGATCAACGTCAGCAGAATCCAGATTCCGGCCGTCAGTCCGCCGAAGAAGCCTGCCATGCGCCCCTTGCTCAGCGGCAGCGTACCCACCTGCTTTCCTGTCTGTCCGTTAAGGGCAAACTGATACGTCTTATCTTTATACCGGTAGTTGAGCATCCAGACCGGCAGCATGACATACTCCGCCTTTTCCTCATCGATCTTCAGATTCTGCTGAACGATATTGACACCGCTGTAGCCTGTTATCGTTGCCATGGCCTCATCGACTGCATATTTCCGCACCCGGCCCTTTCCACGCTCCTCCATATCCTTATCTGTCTGGGAATATACCTCAGCCAGATAACCGGAAAGATACGGCATTTCAAATTTTTTCAGATCCTCATAGTGGAACGGCTCCAGAAGATCCATGGTCTTATCCTCCATCTTTTCGGAGGCGTCCATAGGAATCTTTGTATAACCGGCATCCACATCACGCCGTACATCAAAATGGTCGGTGTATATGTATTCCATGTCGCGGGTTCTTGTCGTCCGGGTTCTGGTACAATGGGCATGAAGCTTTACATTCGCCTTATAATCTACCAGCCAGAACGGGACATAGATCCCGGTCATCTTTTCCATGGTATTTGCACTCTTAAAATCCTTCGGCGTAAACAGGCCCTTCTTCGTCCATGCCTTGAACTTCTCCAGAGCCTGCTCCTTTGTGATCTTAAACGGAATGACCTCCACCGGGCATTTTTCCTCCAGCACATCCTCCATCAGCGTTGTATTTCCGCAGAAGCTGCACATGGTTGCCGCCGTCAGTTCATCTGTCACCACCTCTGCACCGCAGGACGGACAGATATAACGTTTCACCTTCATGGAGGGTCCGGTTTCGCCCTCGGCCTTCGCTCCCTCCTCTTCGGTTTCTACCTTCTGTGCTTTTTCCGCTGCTTTCTCCTCGGCCGTTTCTTCCCGCTTCTCCGGATCTCCGAACTGCTTCTTATACTCTTCAACGGAAAGCGTCGTTCCGCAGTAATCGCAGGAAAGCTTCTGCGTTTCCGGATTAAACAGCATCGGCGCGCCGCAGGACGGACACTTATAATTGATTACCATGAATGGCTCCTTTCTTCTCCATATCTTAGTTGCCCCCTTTGCCTCCTCCATCATAACACAGACTAAAAAAGCATTCAAGAAAGAATCCCGTCATCCAGCAAGATCCCTGCTTTTTCGTGTTCATATTTTGTTCAAATATCATTCAAAATCTTTTTACAGTCTGGGCACGATTTCTTCACGTTTCCCACCTATACTGTAACCATAAGAAACAGACAAGACATCCACAAAGATTTGAGCAAAGCATTCAGCTGTTGCGAAAACTTTTTTTCATACCGAGCTGAGTTATCAGCTCTCCTCCCTTTTTACTATTATATAAAAAATCTCCTGTTCCTCGTCAAAACAGGAGATTTTTTATGCCCCGGAAACGCTTTCCGGGGCATGAAATTTCTATGAACTATCTGTCATTCAGGGACAATCCTGTTTATTCCTCTGCCTTTACCGGATTCGATACGCTCACCTTGTGATCATACCATTTTCCTTTTGTTCCGATCAGTGCCAGATCAAACTCTTCATCAAGAGCCGGAACCGGAATATCAAACCCGTACAC
>CAKRJM010000027.1 GCA_934351765.1 uncultured Lachnospiraceae bacterium
GCCCGCCCCTATACCGCCACTCTGGGGATCGTTGCCGGATTCGCTGTGATGATGCTGTTAGATGTTATGCTGGGGTAGACATTTATTTGCAAAGCACCGAAATCCTATCCTGTTTCTTTCGGTGAATCCTATGTTTCATAAAATCTCGATGCTCCATGTTTTCCTACAGATTTTTCACGATCAGTGACAGTCCCGATACGATCAGCAGAACCGCCATGACGGTCTTTGCATGCTTCTCATTGAGCTTCCTGCTGCTGATGATACCCAAAGCCAACCCTGCGAACGCAAAGGGCAGGAGCCATAATACCTGCTTCACCGTTGTAAACGTGATCAGTCCCAGGCATAAATACAGGATCACCCGGAAGGTATTTTCCATCAGAAACACCGCACAGATATTGGCCTTAAATGCCTCGCTGTCATCGGTTACGCGATTGATATACGCCGCCAGAAGCGCTCCGACACCAAACAGTCCGCAGAGCAGTCCGGCCGCCATACCGATGATACCCATAACGATTTTAGAGGAACGCATGGTTCCCTTTTTCCGCCACAGATTCTCCAGCCCCATGAACACCACGACCACTCCGAACAGAAGCTTCAGAACATGAGCATCCAGATTTTTTAAAAGAAACGCCCCCGGAATACTTCCCGCCAGCACCAGCACCGACAGCGTCAGACAAACTCTCCGGTCCAGCTTCTTCCGGTTTTTCCAGGTCATGATCCCGTTCATGGGATAACAAAGCAGAAGATCCACCGGCGAAATATCGGCATTATCCGTTCCAAAGCTCAGGATCGTTGTCAGCACCAGCGTATTGGCAAAGCCGCACAGCCCCTTGATAAAATAAGCCGCCAGCACAGCCAGAATCCATAACCACATAAGAATCCCCTTATTTCATACTCCTATTTACTCCATTCTGCCGAAGCCACTGTTCCAGCTCCGGCCCGGCCTGCTCTGCCCGGCTTCCCAGAATGGATTTTCCGGGACGGACCTCAGCGGCTGGACACAGCTTTTTTATGAGACTCTCACTTTCTCCCATTCCGCTTCCTTCATTGGTACAAAACGGCAGAATCGTTTTCCCGCTGAAATCAAATGCTTCCAGAAATGATGCCACTGCCATCGGTATCGTCCCACAATAATTGGGATATCCCAGAATGATCGTATCATACGCTTCCAGATCGATCGGCAGTTCTTTCAGCTCCGGCCTCTTCCCGGCGGTCATATCGAGGGCCGCCTGAGCTGTACATTTCTTATAATTATCCGAATAAGGGGTCTTCATCTCAATCCTGAACAGATCTGCCCCCGTCATCTGTTCCAGATGCTTCGCACAGATTTCCGTATTTCCTACCTCCGTCCACCGGATCGAACCGCCAAAATAATTCTCTCCCGCTCTGGAAAAATAAGCAATCAGTGTTTTCATCATTCCCGCCTCGCTCTCTTATCTCACATCTTACAGCATAATAGTTGTCCCTTTACTTCTGATTATACTCCTCCATCAGATCTCCTGCCTGTTTCATCAGCACGCAGGTCTCTGTATGGGGACAGGCTCCGTAATCGCAGTCTGCTTCGGCAAGACACAGCCTTCCATCCTGCACCTCGAACTCGCAGAACACCGAGCGGGTCTCATTCAGTGTTTTGCAGAACCCGTTAAATACGGCTTCTTCGATCTCTTCCATGTTTTATTCTCCTTTTTGCACATCATCCCCGGCAGATCTGCGGAACAATCCATTTTCTGATTTCCGTCCGTTCCGTTTATCCTGCTGATTATAAGATTTCCAGGATCTCCGACAGCGTTCCGGCGGGAAGCTGGCCCGGTGCGGAAGCACGCCCGGCGCTTCCGAAGGTCATGCAGGAGCCGGTCAGGCGGCCGCTTACACGGCTGATCACTCCCAAAGCTCCCATGGACATGGTAATGACCGGACAGGATACGGTGTCCGCCGCTTCCCTGGTTGCCGCAAGCAGCGCCAGTACATCCTTCTCCGATTTCGGCATGACTGCCAGCTTGGCGATCCCTGCTCCCAGCCGCTCCATGGTACGAAGCCGAAGCAGCAGTTCTTCCGGCTCCGGCGTTTTCCGGAAATCATGACTGGAGAGGATCACCGGCACGCCATGCATACGGGCTGTTTCCAGAAAGCCCGGAAGCGGCCCTTCCTCCGGTCCCGGTGCCGACGCTCCTTTCAGAAAGCGTTCCTTACAGCCGGTAAACAATTCGAAATCCACAAGGTCACAGAGTCCCGTGGAAACAGCATGCTCACAGATCTCCAGATAGTCCTTCTCTGAAAGCTCCCTTGCGCCGCCTTCATGGTGCGTGCGGAACGTAAATAAGAGAACCGACTCCGGTAAAAGCTCCCGAAGGCTTCTTAACACCGCCTCTGTTTTTCCGTGATCCGTAATTTCCCTGTAATGATCAGAACGCCACTCTACCACCTGATGGGGCAGAGTTTTGACCAGTGCTGTCTCCGAAACGATCTCTTCTTCTGTTTTTCCCGTGATGGGAATACAGATCTTCGGTATTCCCTCTCCGAAAGAAACGTTCTTCACCTTTAACGGCTTCATTTCTGTTCCTCCGCTCCGTACATCTGATCAGCGATTTCTTTCGTGATCACCGGGATCACTGCATCATCCAGCGTCGTTTCCAGGAAAAGCTCGCAGGCATATTTTGCCTGGGCAACCAGCATGGTAAGACCGGTCACACCCTTCATGCCCAGGCTCTTCGCCTGAGCCGTCAGCTTCGTTTCTCCCGGATTATAGATCACATCCAGAACTGCCTCACAGGCTTTAAACGGTGTCAGATCCAGGGGCGATGCATCCATGTTGGGAAACATGCCGACCGGTGTGGTATTGACGATCACGGATGCGTCCGAATGCTCCGCCATACAGGCTTCATAGGTCACAGCACCGTTCTTTCCCGTCCTGCTCACCGAAATCACCGGATCTGCTCCCAGCTTTTTCAGAACAGCAAGAACCGCATTGGACGCACCGCCGGTTCCGAGCACCAGTGCCTTCTTTCCGAAAACCTCCACACCGCTCTCCCGAACCATGTAGGCAAACCCGGAAAAATCTGTATTATGGCCGATGAGACGACCCTCTTTATTCACAATCGTATTGACCGCACCGATCGCTGCCGCATTATCATCCAGCTCATCGAGATACGGGATTACCTCTTTTTTATAAGGGATCGTCACATTGATTGCCTTAAAGGCACGCTGTTCCATAAAAACCGGAAATTCTTCCCGGCTCAGCGGACAAAGGTCATACGTATAATCCGCCAGTTTTTCATGGATCAGTTTGGAATAGCTATGCCCAAGCTTCTCCCCGATCAGTCCGTATTCCATAAGTTATCCTTTCCGCAGACCCATTCTGCCTTTTGTGCAATCTCCTCGGCGATCTCCCGGGGAGTTCTTCCGTCCGTTGCCACTGAAAAGCTTGCCGCCGACTCATAGGCCGGACGACGCTTCTCCATCAGCTCGCTGATCCCTTCAACGCTCATGCGGCCCTTTAATACCGGCCGGTCCTGTCCGTTTTTCACCCGGCCGTAAACCGTTTCCGGTTCTGCCGTCAGAAGCACGATCACGCCGTTTTTCTTTAAGGCCTCCACGTTTTCCGGGCGAAGCACCGCTCCGCCTCCGCAGGATAAGATCCTTCCATCCTGGTTTCCCAGCGTTTTTACCGCTGCCGTTTCCAGATCACGGAATGCCTTCTCTCCGTCCGTCTCAAAAATCTCCGGAATCCGCCGGCCTTCCCGTTCCTCGATCCAACGGTCAATGTCAATTTCCTCCGCGCCGAGATGCTTACTTAAAGCGTGGGAAACGGTTGTTTTTCCCACGCCCATAAATCCGATCAATGCAATATTCATACTCTTGTCATCTCCCTGTATTCCTGCTTCCAGGTTTTCAGAAGTCTCTGTATCCCGGCTTTTCTCCGGATCGAATCCGTCTCCCAGAGAGCTCCGACCTCCTTTGCATTCCCGGAATAGCGCAGATGGGTGCAGAATGTTTCATATTCTTCCTTCCACTTCATCTGCTGCTCTGCAGACACCGCTGTTTTCATGGCCGACGGCAGCTCCAGCTCCGGCTCCATCTGGCATAGCAGAAAGATTTCCTTTAACAGACTCTCCTGCTCCAGATTCTCGTAGGCCTGCTCCAGGCACGACAGAGCCCGCGGACCGTCAAACAGACCGATACAGGCCATTCCCTTATTATGATACAGTGCTCCCATAAACTCTCTGGTCATGCCGCCGTCCGGCTCTCCTGTCTCAATCTGATCATACGCACGGATTGCCGCCTCATATTTCCGCGTTCCAAGAAGATAGTCTGCTTTCTTTTTTGCCCGCTCCGACGGTCTTGCTTTCTTTAACCATTCCAGCTGTGCCCGGAAGGCTGCCAGCTCTGTTTCATTATAATAATGAACGTCCTGAAGGATCATATAAAGCACCTGGGACAGATCTGCCTCCTCGGCGATCCATCGCCGGATCTTTGCTTCCAGACCGGAAAGGCCGAGTCCCGTTCCGATAAACTCCAGAAGCTCCTCATCTACAAAATCCGGTTCCAGCAGAAACACATAATGATAAATGTAATAACACAGCTCCTCCGCCGAGTAAAGGGAGATTCCAAGCTCCGGCACCGGATAAGGCTTCTTCGCTTTCCCGTCCCTGCATAATAATAATCCGCTCATAACTGCCCCTTTTATTTATATCTGAAAATCCTGCCGGATCATTTTTCCCGTCTCCGGAAAAAAGTCTCCGAATCCGCGGTCAATGACCCGGATACTGATCTTTGATTCACTGGAAAACGCGGCGATCACTTCCACCCTTGTTGTCTTGTTCGGTCTCGCCGGAAACTCATCCAGCTGGATCTGAAGCCGTCCGCTCCGTCCCGTTTTCGCCGGTGTCACCGTAAACTCCAGCACGTTTGTATCATCCAGAATAAACGAAGCCGATGCCTTCGCCTCATACCAGTCACTTCCGGCCGGTGCCAGAACCAGCTCCCGTTCTCTGCCCTCATGGTACACCTGCATGCTTACCGTAGATGCAAGCCTTCCCTCGCACAGGCAGATATACGGATACGGATTCTCCGCCAGCGTCCGGTCGTATGCCATCCGTGCCGCCCCTTTTGCAAACAGGCCCGTTCCTGCAAACACTCGCCGCTTATTGCAGACAAACCGGAGAAATCCCGGCGCCCAGTCGGTACTTTCAAAGCCCTTTCCGGTTAAAAACACGGAAGTCATGACCTTCCGCTGCAGCAGACGTTCCGCACAGGAGGATAAGATCGTGTCTCCCAGCTTCTTCCCGGCGCTCGTCTCCAGGATCTCCAGGCTGAAGCCCTCCTCCAGCTCCTCATGCTGCACCTCGACCACCTGAGGCTTCCGGCCTCTGGTCACGCCGAATTCATAATAATGAAGCCCGTTTTCCGACAGGTCGAACAGACAGGACTGGTTGATCCACAGCTCTTTTTTCTGGCTCAGTACATAAAACAGATATGCCTCCGCATGATTGGCCATATGAACCTGTTCCCTTGGGATCTGAAGCTCATCCGTCACCGTCATGGCCATTTCCATAAGCGCACTGTCTTTTTTCTGGAAGGAAAAGACCACCGTCCCGATCTCCTCCTTCGGCTTTCTGGCAAGAGGAAGCTCCAGAATCTGGCGGATAAAGATCTTCATAAGATCCTCCGCTGTATACCGGATGCCCTCAATGGTCGCTGTTCCGCCTTTTTTCGCCAGCTTCACCAGCTTGTCCACCATAGTACCCTTTCCGTAAAGGGCGCAGCGGTATGCCTCCTCGCCGATGAACCAGGAATCCGCTCCTTTTTCTTTACAGACCACCGTCGGTACCATGGAAGAAGCTTCCTCCTCCGTCAGGCCGATACTCTCCGCCTCCATGGTACGCGGATCATAACAGGCGACCTGTGTATAATCATCACAAATATCGATTCCTACTCGCAGCATTTATCCACCTCAAACTACAAAGACTGAAACAGCTTTTCCGTCAGTTCATCACGGACCGCATAAGTCATCATGCGTTCCTTTAATGAGTCATCTCCGCCGGCAAAGGCGCGAAGGATTTCGTCGAGCCGGCCGGCCCTTCCTTCCCTGGTCTGGCCGTCATCCGGATAAGCGACGCTTCCTTTGTTCAGGAGTGCTCCGTCTCCGTCCCTGATCTCATACTCCATTGTTTCCCCGTAAAACAGTGATACCAGCTTCACAAAATACCCATCAAACATATGGGGGATCTGTTCCGGCGCAAGCTTCGTTCCGTCCGGCTCCAGCGTTTCATGAATCCAGATCTGATCCGACCGCTTTCCATGATACTCAATCACACATTTCCCGCGGATTGCATCCGGAAGCCGGATTATCCCTTCCAGCTTCTGATAATAGGAAAACAGGATCCTCTTCTGATACAATTCCTCAATCATACTCCGGCAAAGGGCCTTCTGCTGATCCGTCAGGCTCTCTGCCTCACTGTAATACTTCGTCAGCGCCAGCAGGCAGATCTCCGGAAGTCCATGCTTTCCCTCATCTTCTTCCGCCTGTACTTCCAGCCATGCCGCAGTCTCCGGCTCCGGCTCCCAGTCCTCGGCGCCCTCAAAGTATCTCCGGCTCTTCACCGCCAGATATGCCCGTACCAGCGTTTCCTCGATGGACTTTCCCTCCATATAGATCCGGAATACCTGATCCAGATATGTCACGCTTCCGTCAAACAGCATCTGCGCCAGCAGACGCTCCGGAAGATCACCGCAGGGAACATGCCCTGCCCCGGCCTCCCGCAGGATACGGTACATGGACATGGAAAGCCCGTTGTAATGGCTGCATAAATATTCCAGGATCACATCATCGCTGCGTCCCGCGTCAAAACAGAACCACGCCATTTCCAGCAGCATGGAGTCCTTCTCAAACAGCCGCTTCACGATCATCCGTGAAGTCAGCTTCAGGATCCGGCTGATCTTCAGATTCCGATAGCCGTATCGAAGCACCATCTTATAGGCATCTTCATAAAAATCCTTGGTGATCAGCGCATCCATGACCTTGTTCCGGTCATCGGGGCGCAGTAATTTCTTATCGATCCCCAGAAGATATTCATCACAGGCATCGCTTTCCTCGATCCGATAATAATAGGAAATGATCTCCGAAACCAGATATCTCCGGAACAGCTCCTCCAGCTCATCCTCCTGCGATACTTCTTTTAACAGGGCAATCTCCGACGCCGTATAATTGCCCTTTTCCAGGATTTTCCGACACTGTCCCAGACGAAGCATCTCATGACCGGGGTACAGCTTTCTGGTTTTTTCCTCCAGCTCCGGCACTTCCATCATGGGCTCTTCTTCATAACAGATACTTCCGTACCGGTTTCCGTGATCATCCTGGAAAAACACATGAGCATTTTCCAGATAAACCGGCACATACGCCCGTCCATTCCGCAGCGGTACCGCCGTCTCTCCCTGCATTTCCTCATATGCCACGATCACCTGGCACATGGCCGGATCCGCACAGCGGATCTCTCTGGCATACAGAAGTCTCGGAAGCACCTTTGCAATCCGTTCATCCACCATTTCCGGCAGGATCATCCTGCTGTAAATCTTCGCCAGATCCCGGTTCATATGGCACCGGAACAGCTGGTCGACCGCAAATGCCTCAATCTGGTTTTCATATGCCCGGAAGATTTCCGTATCCTCCCGCATATAAGTCAGCACATTCAGATACAGCGCCGCCTGCGTCCGGTAATCCAGCGTATTGTTATAGGAAAAATACAACAGCAGGATCCGCGGCAGCGCACCCTCGTGATCGGCCGGAAGCGCATACAGATAATATTCATACAGTCTCGTTAAATGAATATCCTCGTTCACGCCCTTCTCATACCAGTGAAAAGCCTCCTCATCCCGGCAGTCTCTGCGGATCAGCAGTGCACACACCGCCGTCAGCGCCTCTTCAGACGGGAAGATCTCATATAATTTTTTCAACAGCCGCAGACAGATCCCCGGCCCTTTTTTCATCTGGATCGCCAGCCGCGCCACTGCTTTGGCCGCTTCTTTATCCAGCTGTCCGTACCGCAGCCCGAACCAGAGACTCTGAAGCTCAAAATCCTCCAGTACCCGCAGAAGTCCCGGATTTCTTTTTATGATCCGGCAGGCCGCCAGATACAGATACGGACTCCGGCTCCCGCGCCGGAAATGACCTTTCAATCTGGAAAGTGCCAGACTGTCATTTTCCTGCAGCTCCGGATCGGTCTGCATAAGAATAAAGAAGGCCATATCCGGTGCGGTTCCATCCTCATAATAACGGCGCAGAAGCTTCACCATGGTCTGGCGCTGTACCGGCTCCTTACTCTCCTTCGCCTTCAGATACATATAATAACAGTAGGAAGCCGCATCCTTGTCCCGGTTATCCAGGATTTTTTCCTTTGCGTCCTCCAGATATTCTCTTGCCTGCTCCGCCTTATCCTGCAGAAGCGCTGTGTCCGCATGATACAGGCGGATCAGCTCCGGATACGGTGCTTCGCTGTATGCCCGCGCCAGCGCCGACTGCATAGAAACAAGCACAGGCTGTTCCTCATACTCGCCCGCCATCTGCTTTAAATAACAGGTGTAAAACTGGAGCATGTCCCGCTCATAGGAGCTCCTGATTTCCCGCTCCGGATCTCCCGGAAGCTTCACATGGACCGGGATCCGCAGCTCTTCATAAAGCCCTCTGATCCGAAGCTCCCCGTAATTATTCCCCGCATGGAGAAGCTCCAGCCGTACCGCATAACGGACCTCTGCTCCTTCTCCTGCAAAGTCACTGCCCGCGATCCTGTCCTGCTCCGGAACCAGCCACTCCGAATCGGAAGTTACTTCCGCCCAGGTATATCCCCGGCCGCTCGGTTTCACCAGTATCTGATCCGAAAAGGATTCTTCCGGAAGCAGATACTCCTTTTTGTCCTCCGGGCAGGTCAGATGGACCGGACGCTTTGCTCCGGAGGCCGTAAGAAATTCCTCCATGGCATTCCTTCGGTCACCATGTCCCCAGAGCTCCTCGTAAATCGTCCGTACACACATGTCCTGCATAAACGGCAGCTTTTTTAACTCATGGGATTCAAACAGGCGCAGTGCCTCTTCCGGATTTGTTTCCGCATAGGACACAAGGTCCGAAAGCTCCGTGAGCTGCTGTCCCTCCGGGTCTGCCGCACAGACATGGAACACATACGGAAGCCGGTACTCCCCCGCGCTGCATACGATCTGAAATTCTCCCTGCAGATCCGCATCTGCACCGGCAGAATCCACCTCGTATACGATCCGACAGTCTTTTCCCATAAAATTATCATTTACAAGACTTACCCGCTGGTCAGTCGAATAAACCAGACCCTTCACCGGCCGTCCATGATCCTCAGCGATCCGGAACTCGCCCCGTTTTCTGTCGTCCAATGCCACACTGTCCTCGATTTTTACAGCAGAAAAAGAAACCTGGAGTTCTTCCTCCTCCAAGATTCCTTTCGCGAGACGGTTGATCTTTTCTTTCATATGTTCGCTGTCACCTGCCTTACCCGTACCGTTTGCTTCCTTTATCTTAGCATAAAATGCCATACTTCGCACTAGAAAACCATTTTTTTAGCAAAAAAACTTGGATTTTTTCCTCATCTCATGGTATGCTATAAGAAACGGAACAGAAAGGGGCTTTTCATATGACACAGAAAGATCAGTTTACCGCAATTCTTCATGAAATGACCTCTTTTTATCGGGAAACTCCCGCCAGAGTCAACCACTTTTTAAAGGTCTGGTCCTTTGCCAGACAGATCGGACTCTCCGAAAAGCTTTCCGATGAAATGCAGTTTCTTCTGGAGATCACAGCACTCATGCACGACATCGGGATCAAGCCAAGCGAAGAAAAATATCATTCTTCCGCCGGAAACTACCAGGAGCTTGAAGGCCCTGTTATCGCGGCTCCGATGCTTGAAAAATATGGGTTCACCGCAGCACAGATCGACCGGATCTGCTATCTGATCGGCCATCATCACACATACCATGATATCCGCGATCTGGATTATCAGATCCTGGTAGAAGCCGACTTTCTGGTGAACATTTTTGAGGAAAACCAGTCCCGCCCTGCCATCGAAAGCGTCCGCGAAAAAATCTTCCGGACCACCGAAGGACTCTGGCTCCTGGATACCCTCTATCTCTCTTAGCTTCCCGAAGTCACCGTTTTTATAATCATTGACATTTTCCTATGGCAGCCGGTCCAACATTCCCCCCTTCTCTGCCGGCTGCCTCTTTGTATTATTTCTTCTCTTCCGCCCGGTTTACCCCGTCCCCGAAATCAAGAATATACGGATAGTGCGTCTTTCGTTTCTCCACCGGCGGCAGTATCATATAATCTCCGTAAAAATTCCGGAGCATTCCATCGATATTCTTCGGAAAGTTCAATTTCAGATCTTCAAAATCATACTGTACCAACGGATACGTTTCCGCCTTTTCAATGGTATTCCAGTTGGGATCGGTATCGCAGGGGAAGCCCATACGCTTTGTTTCCTGATTTTCATACTTCCGGCACTGGTTTTTACAGCGACGGTACAGCCACTGCGGCGAAATATGAAACAGCTTCATGGCGCCGGACACAAAGCCGCAGATCCCCTGTGCCGCGGACCGCTTCCAGCCGGTCAGGCTCATATAAGGGTGGGGAATACTCCGCAGGATCAGAAGCTTGCTCCAGAACCAGGCACTCCAGACCTGGCGGTTGTAAGCAAACTTCCCGTCCGCCAGATTATCATACGGATACAGATCCAGAAAAATCCCGAAATTACAGGTTACATCTTTAATCGCTTCTTCCACAAACCGCGTACCCTTCCGGCACAGTCTGGTGGTCATCAGCGGATATGCCGGATCATGCTCCGTATTGAGGACATAATACTTGTCGGCATACTGCTTCTCAATGATCGCCATAGCCTTCTCAAAATCCGCCCGCGGCATGGCCACATCAATGTCATCGTCCCAGGGAATAAACCCGCCGTGGCGGATCGCCCCGATTCCGGTTCCCGCAAATCCGAAATAGCGAAGCCCGTTCTCCTCGCAGACATCCATGAAATCCCGCAGGATCTCCAGCTCCATCTGCTGCACCTGCTTTAAAATCTCCGGTTCATAAAATTTACTCATCGTCCGTTCTCCTCTTCCGAAAGCAGGCTCTGATCCCGCCATTTTTCTGTTCTTCTATCCTACCACGGCAGGCACATTTTTTCCACAGGCTTTTTAACTCCCGCAGCTTCCCGGTCTTATCAACTGCGAAGGGGACGTCCCGAGCTCCGGTACTTCCTGAGGCCAAGCGGCAACGCCGGGCGAAGGTTACGTGCCGCTGGCTGCGAGGGTTGAGCGCGAGCGGTCTCCCGCAGCAGCGATATGCCGGGAAGCTGCTCGAAAATTCTATATTAAATTCATCTTGCTATCCTGCTCCTCATGCGCTATAATGGTCTGCAAGAACATATGTTTGAATGCAACAGGAGGCAGTTATGGATCTGTTTGATTATATGAGACAAACCACCCAGAAGCAGGAGGCACCTCTGGCCGCCCGTATGCGCCCGACTACCCTGGAGGAGATCGTCGGCCAGAAGCATATTATCGGTAAAGGAACACTGCTCTACCGAGCCATTGCCGCCGATAAGCTAAGCTCGATTATCCTCTACGGCCCGCCCGGAACGGGAAAGACCACCATCGCTCGTGTCATCGCCAATACTACAAAAGCGTCCTTTACCCAGATCAACGCTACCTCCGCCGGAAAAAAAGACATGGAGGAGGTCGTTTCCAGGGCAAAGGACGCCCTCGGTATGTACGGAAAGAAAACGATCCTGTTCATTGACGAGATCCATCGCTTTAATAAGGGACAGCAGGACTATCTGCTGCCGTTTGTGGAAGACGGAACCCTGATCCTCATCGGTGCCACCACAGAAAACCCTTACTTCGAGGTCAACGGTGCGCTGATCTCCCGCTCTATTATTTTTCAGCTGGAAAGCCTGACGCCGGCCGACATCGAAGAGCTTTTAATCAGAGCTTTGACCGATAAGGAAAAGGGGCTGGGAGCGCTGAATGTCACTGCCGACAAGGAAGCCCTTTCATTTCTCGCAGATATCTGCGGCGGAGACGCCAGAAGTGCGTTAAACGCCCTGGAGCTCGGAGCGCTTTCCACTCCGAAAAATGAGGACGGAAGGATCCATATTACACTCGATGTGGCACAGGAATGTATCCAGAAGCGCGCTGTCAGCTACGACAAGACAGGGGATAACCACTATGATACCATCTCCGCTTTTATTAAAAGCATGCGCGGCTCCGATCCGGACGCGGCTGTTTACTATCTGGCACGCATGCTCTATGCCGGGGAAGATATCAAGTTCATTGCCCGTCGAATCATGATCTGTGCGGCAGAAGATGTGGGAAATGCCGATCCCCAGGCGATCCAGGTAGCTGCTGCCGCTGCCCAGGTGGTAGAACGTGTCGGGATGCCGGAGGCAAGGATTCCCTTATCTCAGGCAGCTATTTATGTTGCCTGTGCACCTAAAAGCAACGCCTGCTATATGGCCATTGATGCTGCCCTGGAGCGGGTGGCTTCCGAAAAGATCAAAACCGTTCCTCCCCATCTTCAGGATTCCCATTACAGCGGAGCCGCCAAGCTGGGACATGGGCTGGATTATCAGTACGCCCACGACTTCCCGAACCATTATGTGAAACAGCAGTATCTGCCCGATGAAGTGGTCGGAACGACCTTCTATCACCCCACCGATCTCGGCTACGAAAAAAAGCTCGGAGAATGGCTGGACTGGCTGAAAAAAGAGGATTAATCCGGGATCAGGAAATCTGCCGTCACGAATTCGTAACCGTCCTCTTTCAAGGCATCCACAATCCGAAACGCTGCTTCCACCGAGGTTTCATATATATCATGGAGCAGAATGATGCTGCCATCCTTTACATGGGACAGCACATGGGCAGTTACCGTATCTGTGTTTTTTACCTCCCAGTCTCTGGGATCCACCGTCCACCCTGCCTCGGTCATCCAGACCTCCTGCTCCAGTTCCCGATTCCAGGAGCCGTAGGGCGGACGGATATATTCCACCGGGACTCCCGTGACAGCCTCAATTTTCTCATTGGTACGCCGAATTTCGGATAAAGCCTCCGGAAGCGGCAGCTTTGTCAGCTCCACATGCGTATCGGTATGGCTTCCGATCAGATGTCCGTCCTGTACCATGCGCCTCACCGTCTCCTCCCGCCCCGCTAGGTTTTCCCCAATCAGGAAAAAAGTGGCACGAACCTCCCGCTCCCGAAGCCCCTCCAGCAGTTTATCTGTGTAAGGACCCGGACCGTCATCAAAGGTCAGTGCCACCTGTTTCTTTACTTCTGTATTGAGTTTTGTAATACTTTTCAGATCAGCCGCTTCCAAGGCGCTCTCGCCCTCTCTCCTGCTGTTCTGCCGGATCTTCTGAGCCCCGATCAGGCTTACGGTCAGCAGAGCCGCCAATATCACTGTCACGCTGCGCTTCTGCAACTTTGTCCTCCAAAAGAAGCCTTATACTATTCTATGCGGTCAATATTCCATCGGTTCCATGAATCATTAAACAAACTGATTCGTTTCCGGATCATATTCATAATCTATTCCTGCCAGCGTTTCCCGAAGCTCCGCCTCGGAAACGTCTGCCTCCCGGCAGAACGCTTCCAGAGTCGGATAAAAATCGCGAAGCTTCGTATTCACAACGCTTAACAGGATCATGGGATCCTTGGGTAAATCCATGATCGTCTCCTTTCTGCTTAGTGAGCTTCCACAGAAGCGGTCAGTGTGCCATCCTTCACATCCATCACGATGGTATCTCCGGCGCGTACCTTATCGGCAAGGATCAGCGTTGCCGCCTGGGTCTCCACATGCTTCTGGAGGAACCGCTTTAATGGTCTTGCACCGTAAACCGGGTCATAACCATGCTCCACAATATAATCCCCCGCCGCCTTTGTCAGACGGATGGAAATCTCTCTGTCTTCCAGACGTCTGTTGACATCTGCCACCATCAGATTGATGATATGGCTGATGTTGTCCCTGGTCAACGGCTTGAACATAATGATCTCATCCAGCCGGTTTAAAAATTCCGGACGGAAGTGATTCTTCAGCTCATCCATGACAAGCTTCTCATTCTCCGGACGGATATTTCCGGCCTCATCAATACCTTCCAGCAGATAGGAAGAGCCTAAGTTGGAGGTCATAATAAGAATCGTGTTTTTAAAATCCACGGTCCGGCCCTGAGAATCCGTGATCCGGCCATCGTCCAGCACCTGAAGCAATACGTTAAACACATCCGGATGTGCTTTCTCGATCTCATCGAACAGCACCACCGAGTACGGTTTTCTCCGGACAGCCTCGGTAAGCTGACCGCCCTCATCGTAACCAACATATCCCGGAGGCGCTCCGATCAGTCTGGATACGGAGTATTTCTCCATATACTCACTCATATCGATCCGAACCATATTCGATTCATCATCGAACAGAGCTGCTGCAAGCGCTTTGGCCAGTTCCGTTTTTCCGACACCGGTAGGTCCCAGGAACAGGAACGAACCGATGGGCTTCGTAGGATCCTTGATCCCGGCCTTGGAACGGATAATGGCCTCCGTTACCTTGGTCACACCCTCGTCCTGACCGATGACTCTCTTATGAAGCTCGTCTGCCAGATGGAGCGTCTTATTCCGCTCGCTCTCGTTGAGCTTTGCCACCGGAATTCCGGTCCAGCGGGAAACGATCCGTGCGATCTCATCCTCGGTAACGGCCTCATGAACCAGCGACAGATCCTCGCCTTTGACCTTCTCTTCCTCAATCTCCAGCTGTTTCTGCAGCTTCGGCAGTTCGCCGTAACGGATCCGTCCGGCTTCTTCCAGTTCGTGGTTCCGCTCTGCGATTTCCGCCTTGCTGTTCAGATCATCGATCTGCTCACGAAGCTTCCGAAGCTTCTCCACCGAATTCTTTTCGTTATCCCACTGTGCCTTCTTCTGGCCGAACTCTTCCTTCAGATCAGCCAGTTCTTTCTGAAGCGCTGTCAGACGCTCCCGGCTCAGATTATCTGTTTCTTTTTTCAGAGCTGCTTCCTCGATCTCCAGCTGCGTCACCTTTCTGGACAGTTCATCCAGCTCGGTCGGCATGGAATCCAGCTCGGTCTTAATGAGGGCGCATGCCTCATCCACCAGGTCAATGGCCTTATCGGGCAGAAACCGATCGGAAATATAGCGGTTGGAAAGCACCGCCGCGCTTACCAGCGCCGAGTCAGTGATCTTTACGCCGTGATATACTTCATAGCGGTCTTTTAACCCTCTCAGGATCGAGATGGTGTCCTCCACAGTCGGCTCATCCACCATAACAGGCTGGAACCGCCGCTCCAGAGCTGCATCCTTTTCAATATATTTCCGGTATTCATCAAGGGTCGTTGCACCGATACAGTGCAGCTCGCCTCTCGCCAGCATGGGCTTTAACATGTTGCCGGCATCCATTGCGCCATCCGTCTTACCTGCACCAACGATCAGATGAAGCTCGTCTACGAAAAGGATGATCTTGCCTTCGCTCTTCTTTACTTCCTCCAGAACAGCCTTCAGACGCTCCTCAAATTCTCCACGGTACTTGGCACCGGCTACCAGTGCTCCCATATCCAGGGAGAATACAATCTTGTCCTTCAGGCCCTCCGGCACATCACCGCGGACGATCCGCTGCGCCAGGCCCTCCACAACAGCCGTCTTGCCGACACCGGGTTCACCGATGAGCACCGGGTTATTCTTTGTCTTTCTGGACAGGATCCGAATCACATTCCGGATCTCGCTGTCACGGCCGATCACCGGATCAAGCTCCTGCTTTCTTGCACGCTCTACCAGATCGGTTCCGTATTTCGCAAGGGTATCATACGTTGCCTCCGGATTATCGGTTGTTACCCGCTGGTTTCCACGAACTGTAGAAAGCACCTGTAAAAACCGGTCTCGGGTGATCCCAAACTCCTTAAAGAGTTCCTTAACACCCTTATTGGCATATTTGATCAGCGCCAGAAACAGATGCTCCACAGAAACGTATTCGTCTCCCATCTGCTTTGCCTCGTCCTCCGCATTGACCAGAACCTTATTTAAATCATTGCTGACATAAAGCTTCGTGTCACCGGACACTTTTACTTTCTTATTTAATGCTTCTTCCACCCGGTTCATAAAGTATTCCGGCTGGATCTCCATTTTCACCAGAAGCTTTTTAATCAGGCTGTCGTCCAGCGTCAGCAGGCTGGAGAGCAGATGCTCCTGATCGATTTCCTGATTGCCATATTCATAAGCCAGCATTTCACAGTTCTGTACAGCCAGCATGGAATTCTGGGTAAATTTATTGATGTTCATAAGGACACCTCCTTACCATTTCTTTGTTCTACACGAACTATAACACACATTATTAGCACTGTCAAGAGGTGAGTGCTAATTCTTTTGTGAAGAATTTGTGAACGTTACGAGCCATGCATGGCGTAGCATTCTCTTTTGTACTAGTCAACATATTTTGGACACGAATTTCTGTTTCCATTGGTTTTTCTCCGGTGATATGAAAATCCATAAATAATTCTGTCTTAATCCAGCCATTGATCGCTTCCATTGCTCTGTTATCTGTCGGTGTACCTGCTCTTGACA
>CAKRJM010000028.1 GCA_934351765.1 uncultured Lachnospiraceae bacterium
AATTCTACCGCACTGTATTCAATGATTATAAGGAGCCTCTGTTCTGGATCCATCTGAACATGGATTATCCATTCAACTTAAAGGGTATCCTGTACTTCCCGAAGATTGGTTCCCAGTACGAAAGCATCGAGGGCACCATCAAGCTGTACAACAATCAGGTATTCGTTGCCGATAACATCAAGGAAGTGATCCCGGAGTTCTTAATGCTCTTAAAGGGTGTCATCGACTGCCCGGATCTGCCGCTGAACGTATCCAGAAGTGCGCTGCAGAATGACGGCTTTGTAAAGAAGATCTCCGATTACATCACTATGAAGGTTGCGGACAAGCTGACCGGTATGTTCAAGACTGACAAGGAAAATTATGAGAAATACTGGGACGATTTAAGTCCCTTCATCAAATACGGCTATATCCGTGATGAAAAATTCTATGAAAAGATCAAGGACTGCGTTCTGTTCAAGAACCTGGAGGGCAAATATCTGACCCTGGCTGAGTGTCTGGAAGAGAATAAGGAGCAGCACGAAAATACCATCTTCTATGTGACCGATGAAAAGGCTCAGAGCCAGTATATCAACATGTTTAAAGATGCCGGCATCGACGCCGTGATCTTAACGCATGCCATCGACTCTCCGTTCATCAATCAGGCAGAGCAGAAGAACGAAAACCTTCATTTTGTCCGTATCGATACCGACCTGGATCAGGCATTCAAGGAGGATACAGCGGACGAGGACAAAGAGGCCATGACTGCCATGACTGATAAGCTCACCGCAACCTTCCGCAAGGCTCTGGATAACGACAAGCTGGAAATTAAGGTCGAAAAGCTCAAGAACGCCTCCATTGCCTCTGTCGTAACCCTTTCCGAGGAAGGCCGCCGGATGCAGGATATGATGAAGATGTACAACATGGACGGCATGGGCATGGATATGTTCGGCTCATCTGAGACCCTTGTACTCAACGCCAACCATCCGCTGGTAACCTTCGTACTGGATCATCCGGAGGACGAAGATACTCCCATGTTCTGCGAACAGCTTTATGATCTGGCACTGCTCTCCCACGGAAGCCTGTCACCGGAACGGATGGCAAGCTTCGTGACAAGAAGCAACGAAATCATGATGAAGCTGGCGAAATAAGTATTTAGAAATATAGATTGCCCCAGGCGCCGGCACTTCCTTCACGCTTCATTCAAAGCTGCTGAAGGAAAGGGCCGGGCACCTGGGGCATTTTAGTCCTCACACTTATTTCGGCAATTTCGAAAATTGTGGAAAATATCTGCATATCTGTTACTGTCAAGTAAATCGTTGGCACTTTTTTCATACAGAATCATTTCACGCCGGACGTGCATGTCTGCTGATGAAATGCTGTTAAAAGGGGTTGCTATTTTTACCAACTATACTTTTACTGAGTCTGTATATCTATGTGTCGTTTTTTCTTTCCTGTCTTTTTCTTGTCCTGTCTTGATTTTTCCAATTATTTTTCTCCTGTTTCTGTACCTCCCTCTTTTGCAGTTCGCATTCTTCATCTATTTCATATACGGAATCTTCGTCAATGATCAGTCTTGTTTTCACTGGATTTCCTTTCTGAGAGATGAATCTTATATAGCGGAAAGCCGAACAAAGAATGTGTCTTGGTTCATTCTCGCGCCGCGGTGCTCGTTTAGCAGTGGCTGAAACGGAGCGGAGACCGCAAAGCAGCGAGTTTCCCATATGATAAGATATGTCCCGGGCATAAAACCGGTTCCGATTTCATAGATTCTAAGGAACGAAACCGGAAAGGCAATGTGATCCTTATGGACGATTTAAAGGCTACGGGGCTGGATCTGGCAACCTGCCGGTACAGTCTCCAGATGTTAAAGGCGGCGCTTTTCTATTTTCCGCCGTCGCTTCGCCGCACACTTTCTCTCTGGATCAAGGCGCAGGAATTTCAAAATACAGTGGAATTATTCCGGGATTCCAGTGAATCGGAGGTGCTGGCCGCCTGTTCCATGGCAGAGCCAAAGACACCGCAGAGCTTTTTTGATCTGCTCAGTGAGATCAAAGATTATGGGAGCCCGGAACAGCGGCAGGCCTTTGACCGCTTTTCCAGCCTGCTCCAGGTTATGACTCTCTATGAGCAGTTCCGCCAGACCTCTGATCCCGTACCGGAAGAACCGGTTTTATCAGCAGCTTCCCTAAATCAGCCTACACCCGGGGCTTCCGCTCCCTCCGGAGAATTTTCTTCCTGGATCCGCGATGGTCTTGCCCCGGAAAAGCAACGGCTGTTTGACGCTTACCAGGCCATGTTCCGCCCCATTATCGGCGGTGCTTCCCAAAAGGAGGAAACCACATGAATGATGCAAACAACGACTGGCAGAAGGATCCTGCGTTAAAAAATATGGATCTGAAAAAGCTGGCCTTTCTCTCGGAGCTTGTTTCCCAGACAAACGGAAAATCCCCGGACAGCCTGCTGCCCTTTCTCGTCTCCGCCAATAAAAACGCAAACGCCATGGGGCTGCAGTTCAATGATTCCGAAACCGACCTGCTCTTAAAGGTCCTGAAAAGCCGCATGACACCGGAAGAACAGAACCGGATCGAGCTGTTTCGGAAAATGGCAGGACTGCTGGGCGGGAAATAACATGGACACCTGTTCACTTGAACATTCTTAAAATATGAATTTTACAAAAAGCAAATACCTTTTTATTGGGAAACTCTCGAAAATAAATCTCTTGTTTTTGAAATTCACCCCACAATCTCCCCATCTTCCAGTGTCAGCACCGTATCGGCACAGCGGGCGATGGCGAGGTCGTGGGTGACGAGAATCAGAGTCTGGCGGAAGAGGCGGCAGGTTTCCTGCAAAAGCGCCAGCACCTCTCCGGCGCTTCTGGCGTCCAGATTTCCCGTTGGCTCATCGGCCAGAACGGCCGCCGGTTTGGTGATGAGGGCGCGGGCGATGGCGACGCGCTGTACCTCACCGCCGGAGAGCTCGCCCGGATATTTCTTTTCCTTGCCCACAAGGCGCAGCTTTTTTAGTAAAGCAACCTCGTACTCTTCGTCCAGTTCCCGCTGATCCAGATACAACGGCATCCGAATGTTGTCGATGGCGGTGTACTCCGGCAGGAGATTAAACGCCTGGAACACGAAGCCAATGCGGCGTCGACGGAAGATCGCCGCCTCCCGGTCGGTGAAATCCGCCAGATTTTTTCCTTCCACGAAAATCTCCCCGGAGGTCGGGCGGTCCAAGCCGCCCAGGAGATGGAGCAGCGTGGATTTTCCGGAGCCGCTCCGTCCGATGACTGCGTAAAACCGTCCTTCCTCGATGGTGAGATCCGTCGGCTTTAACGCCTTAACTTCCAGTTCTCCGCTCCCGTAGGTCTTGCATGCCTGTTTCATTTCGATCAGATAATTACTCATCGCTTTCCCTCCTATTCTCCCAGTTCCCGGATCTGTTCCGATGTGCTTCCCCGCAGCCAGCCCATGAGGGGCAGCCAGAAGATCAGGACACAAAACAGCAGGATTCCAAGACAGATTCCTCCGTGGATCAGCCAGGGGTATGCCCCGAACCACTGCTTCCACTGATATAGAAGCCGCTCCTCATTTCCGGAAAAGGCGTAAGGAGAAATCGCCTGAATCGCCTTCCGATGGGACAGCCATGCAGACAACAGCACTCCCGCATTTCCCACAAGCACTGCAAGAATCCCGGTTTCCAGTCCCTGCCGCAGATGAAGCCGGATCAGCTCCCGTTTTCCGAAGCCCAGCGCCAGGAAGATGCCCAGCCGCTTCCGGTCCTCCGCCAGCCGTTCCGTCACAAGCTGAAGCAGAAACGCCGCCAGGACAAAGCCACCGGCCAGCATGACCGACAGATCCAGCATGACTGCGTCCAGCGCCCGGTCATAATCTGCCTTCCAGTCCTCAAAGGTCTCCTCACTGCTTCCCCTTCTCTGCGCCGGGAAAAACTGGAGTCCGTATAGATCTGCCAGGCTTTGTAACGTGCCCTCGGTATCAACATCCGCCTGATTGGACAGTAAGATCCGAATGGAATCAAACCGACTCTGATCCGAAGTTCTCCGGTAGATCCACTCATAGTTCTCCCTGCCCAGAGCCTCTCCGTCCGGCTCATCTTTGTATCTTTGCAGCCAGTAATCAAGGGCCAGTTCCTTATATTGACGATCCAGCCGGTTAGACAGGCTGCTGCTCATCAATACGGTAAACGATGTAAGCCCATCGCTATTCTGCCTTGAAGATACCGCCTCATTCCAGAGTCCATGCTTTGTATTCTGAGGAAGTGAACGGATAATCCCGCCGACCCGCACCGAAACTTCTATGATCTTCTCACATTCCAACTCGTTGGTCATTCGTCCGGTATTCTCATCTTCCTTCACCGATGTATACACAAGCCGCAGCGTCAAAGTATCTCCCGGTTTTATGGACTGTTCGGTATCATAAAACTTCCGATAAGCCGGATCCGCATTGAACGTAAACTTCTCCGACTCCTCCGTCATGGCACGGTAATCCGTCACCCGGTAGGGCGGAAGAAACAGCAGAACCTCCTCTCCGTCTGCAAAGGCGGCTTTATGATACGCGCCCTCCTCTACCAGCTCTGCCAGCCCCTCCATGTCCGGCTTCCACTGCGTATCCAGTGCCAGAACCGAAACAAGAGCCTGATCGTCCGCATTTCTCCATTCCTTATAATCTACGTTGACTCCGCAGATGTACGGATCGGCAGTCCAGTTTTTCCTCTTCTTTTCAAAGGTGCTTTCTTCGATCCCGTTCCAGCGCACCGACAGCGGATCTTCCCAGAAATCGGTTGTATTTTTCCAGGTATACACCTCTTCCACACCGGGGACCTTCCGGATCTGCTCCAGAAATACATCATTCATGTTCTTTTCCCAGAGCTGCGCATTGATTCCCACGGTGTTCATCTCATAATAAAACGCCAGTTCACCGTTCCGATACGGAGCCATGACCGTCATCAGGTGGTAAAACGGCAGAAGGATCACCAGCGCAAACAGCATGGTCATTGCCAGTACGCCCACTCGGAAGCTCCTTCCGCTGCGCCCGGTCACCAGCCGCTTCTTCGAATAACGCCTCTTCGGCTTCAGCGCCGGTACACGGCGTACCTTCGCCTGGATCTCACCTCTCGCCGGAATCCTGCTTCCTTTCCGCACCGGAACCATGGCGCCTGCATAAACCATAAGCACGGCACCGGCCAAACAGATCATAAGGAGCCACGGATCCAGCGAGAACCGCATACTCCGGATCCCGGCGATTCCGCTTCCCCATAAGATCAACGCCGTCAGACCTCCGCCGAGGATCGTTCCAGCCAGAAGCGCTTTCCATAACACATCGGTGATCTCCCAGAAGATCAGGCGGCGCACCTGGCGGTCGGTGGCGCCGATGGCTTTCAGGATTCCCACCTGGCGGCTCCGGCTTCTCATCTGCACCGTAAGGATCTGGAAAATCAGAAGCGCCGCCAGAAGCAGAACCACCAGAAATGCCACTGCCAGATACGTAAGGCTCTGTTTGGAACGGAATCCGTAGCCATAGCTGTTGAAGGAAAAATGGCTGATGGTCTCCATGGACTCCGATTCCATTCCATAGACGGCGATGGTATCTGCCGGGTCCCCGTCGATTTCCATAAACATGTCATACAGCGGTTCCCAGGAGTAATCGTCCGCCGCCCGGTCGCTGATCACTGCCGTCACCAGAGAATATCCCTTGCTCTGCCAGCTTCCGCCGTAGGTATTTAAGATGCCGCAGAGCCGATAGGTTTTCTGTTCCGCCGCACCGTCTTTACTGCACACCGAAACCGTTATCGGTTCTCCCAGCCGTGCCTCGCCGCCAAGGCGCAGGATCTGTGCCTCGGTCATGGCGATTTCCCCCAGCGCCTCCGGAAAACGACCTTCCTTCACCGTGACCCGTCCGAGCCGTCTGGCTTCCTCATCCATGGTACCCACCACACCGAACATTCCGAAATAGTTTTTCACATCTCGCTCCATGTCCAGTCCCAAAAAGACCTGTGCCTGGGTTTCCAGACTGTCCAGCCGTTCTCCGGTCCCCTGCTCGTAGGCCTCAGCCTTTTTTTCCAGCTCTTTGATCTCCTCCAGCGCATCTTCCCGGATCAGATCTCCCACCACCTTGCAGACTCCGATGGCCTTTGTCGCCGGATTTTCGGAAAAGGCACGCAGCCGCTCTTCATCGCCCTCAAAATACGCCGCCTTCCACTGTCCGTAAGTGTCCAGACGAATTTCATCTGCCGTTTTCCGGGAAATGCTGAACCAGGTGACCCCTGCTCCGATCAGGAAAAACAGGAAAAACAAGACCAGAAATAACGCTCCGTTCTCCCGCTTTCTGCCTCCTGCCGACCGTTTCGCCAGCTCTCTGATGGTTGCTTTCATGCCGCGCCCTCCCTTCTGTTTCTGCTTTTTTATTTCACAAAATCCTCCGCCCGCAACGCTGTTTTTCAGGGAAATAAAAAAACGTAACCTGCCGTTCTTTCCTGATTCCATGGTATCATAGAATCTGTTTCCTGGCACGTTACGTTTTCGTAAGGTTTGATTTCCAAAATCTCTGAGTTTCTTATTCCGAATAAGCTTCTGCACCTTCCAGAATCCGGAAGCGCAGGACAAACTCCGTTCCCGCCTTTCGTCCGTCCGCTTCTTTTATCGGAAATACCTGGATCGAACCATGATTGGCTTCCACGATCTCTTTCACCATGTTCATGCCAAGGCCGGTTCCGCCGGACGCTCCCTTTCCGGTGTAAAACCGGTCAAAGAGATGGGCCGCCTCATCGGCACTCATGCCGCCGCCCTCGTCCTGCCAGTCCAGAACCACTTCCGTTCCTTCGGTCCGCCCCGTCACCAGGATCGTTCCGCCGTCCATGGCCTCCGCCGAGTTTTTCAGCAGATTGGAAAGAGCGGTTTTCAGCCAGCGCCCGTCTGCAAAAAGGCTTAATCCCGCCTCCAATCTGGTTTCCAGCCGAATCTGTTTCTGTTCCAGAAACGCTTCCTGTTCTTCTTTTACGCTGTCCAAAAGGACCTGCACCGATGTTTCCGCTGAAACCATCACAAGCTTTCCTGCCGCCAGACGGCTGGAATTCAACAGCTCGTCCACAGTTTCTTTCAGGCGGCCGCACTGCTCCTGGCAGTCCTCCAGTTTATTTTTTACCGCCTCCGGAAGCATTTCCGACCTGGTTTCCATCAGATCCAGATCCAGCCGGATCGCTGTCAGCGGTGTTTTCATCTGATGGACCATGTTTTCCATGAACCGGTTCAATCCTTCTTTTTCCTCCTGGATCATACGGACCATGCCCGCGTTTCTCCGTCCCAGAAGCTCCGCCTGGTTTGCCAGCGCCGAAAGGATTCCTTCCTTCCACCGGTCCATTTCCGTTTTTTTCCCTGCCGCGATCTGTTCCATGGCAAGGGACAACCCGCAGATCTTATGAAACAGCCGCGATACGGTACGGTTCACATACAGAAAACAGCCAACAGACAGAAGCACAAACCAGACTACCGCCCCAATAAGCACCGTCTGGCTGCTCTCTGCCATCATGGACAAAAGAATTGTCCGGCTCTGCTCCCCGTAAAGATCATACAACGCCGCGCCGGTCTGCGCCAGGCAGCGTTTTCGCTCCAGCCACACCAGCAATACTCCCGAACACGAACAAAGCGCCAGAAACAGCAGACTGCCGTTCCGAATCCGCCGAAGCTCCTGATTTCCTGCATATTCCATTCTGTCTCCCCCTGTTCTGTATCGTTACCGTTCCACCGGAACCGTCCAGCGGTAGCCCACATACCGGACCGTTTCCAGATACGCCTTTCCTTCATACATTCCCAGCTTGTCCCGCAGTCTGCTCACATGCACACGGACCGTATTATCCTCGATGAACTGTCCGTGCTTGTCCCATACCAGGCGCACCAGTTCGTCTCTGGAGACAGGCTCCGGCCACGCCCGCATAAGGAGCCATGCCACCCGACCTTCCTTCGGTGTCAGAGGAATCTCTTCTCCGTCCCGCTCGATCCTCCGGCTTCTCCGGTCAAAGATCAGGTTCCCGCTTTTCCAGGTGTCTGTCTCACTGCTTCCGCTCCGCCGCAGTAACGCCGCCACTCTGGAAAGAAGTTCCTTTAACCGAAACGGCTTTGCCACATAATCATCGCCGCCCAGCTCCAGTCCTTTCACCGTGTTTGCCTCATCGGAATACGCCGTCAGAAACAATACCGGGATCTTTGATACCTGCCGCAGTTCCCGGCAGACTTCAAATCCGCTGATCCCCGGCAGGCGCACATCCAGGATCCAGAGATCCCATGTCTCCTGCTCCAGACCGGAAAGAGCCTCTTCTCCGGTTCTTGCACCGACCGCTTCATAGCCCTGATCGGTCAGCGCTTCCAGAAGCCCCTCCCGCACGGAAGTCTCATCTTCCACAACCAGAATCCGTTTTGCCATACGCTTCTCCTTTTGAAAAAGGGACAGACACCGCTTCTTCTGATGTCTGCCCCTTTTCTGTTCGTTCACTGAAAATCCGTTTAAAACCTGTTTTCTGTAAAACCAGACTTGTTTGATATCGTTTCTTCTACGCTTATGAACCAAAATCAGTCTTAATGATGTCGGCGGAATAGTAAACCTGTCCGCCCACAAACGGAATTCCCTTGGCCGCATACATTTCTTCCATGGTCACGAGCTGGAAGCCCTGCGCCTTCAGCTCCGGAATGATGGTCTTGCAGGCCTCAATGGTCCATTCGTGAATATCGTGCATTAAAATAATGTCACCGTCAGCCGCCTTTGTCTTTTCATCATACAGAACGGCATTGATGGTTGCCTCCGCACTCTTCGTCTGCCAGTCCAGAGTGTCTACATCCCATCGGGCCAGCGGATACTCGTTCACATAGGCGAGCACATGATTATTCCAGCCGCCGTAAGGAGGGCGGACGGTGCTTGCTTTCGGATAGCCCCAGCCGGTGAGGATATCGTTGACACCTTCGATCTGCTGGGTGATCTCCTCATCGGTGATATTTTTCAGGTTCTCGTGGTTCATGGTATGATTGCCCACCTGGCAGCCAAGCGCCAGCTCCCGGCCGACGATCTCCTTGGCATCTGCCGCCTTGAGTGAATCACCCACAACAAAAAAGGTTGCTCTGGCATCGTTTTCTTCCAGAATATCCAGAAGCTCCGGTGTTGTGGAAGCCTTGGGGCCATCGTCAAAGGTCAGACAGATCATGGGCTTCAAAGGATCCACCTTGCTGCTCCCGGAAGCTGCAGGCTGACCGGAGGCCGCCTGTCCGTCTCCTGCGAGATCCACAGTCAGATAATCGCTCAGATCTGTCATGGGGATCGTAAAGGAGATGGTATCGGTCTTTTCCGGGATCAGAGATCCGCCTGCAAAGTAAAGAGTCAGTCCGTCCTCATTCCAGGTGTAATACTGGAAGTTCACCTCTGCAGCCGCAGTGGCCGCCTCCTGTACGGTTCCCTCCTGAGTCTCGGCAAATGCCTTAGTCTTTTCCGACAAAAGCTCCAGATAACCGTCCTTCAGCACATCAGAAAGAGTAAGCTGAGCACCATCCGTCAGACGATAGGTATAAGTCTCCACCCGGCTGGACTGATTGTCCGAGGGAAGCTGCTTCTGAATATCGAATTTCACGGAAACCACGGAACTTCCGGTCTGGTAGATTTCATAATCGGCCACCATGGTCATGCGCTTCGGTGTATCGGTCCGCTGTGACTGCACCTCACTCTTGAATACCGAAACAATATCCTCAGCCCGCTCCTTGATGGCTGCATCAATGGTATCATTTCCAATTACCGGATAGCGAAGGGCATATCCCTCATAATCGGCAATTTCTTTTAATTCCTGCGCTTCCCCGATCTCCTGCCTGTCAGCAGATACGCTGTACTGAAAATCTGCATCTGTCAGCTTCTGGAGTGTTTCCGAATTACTGGTTTCGGAAGCTGTTCCTGAAACCGGAGAATCATTCCGGTGCATAAACTTCCAGCCGATGACGCCTGCCAGCACTACCGCAAGAATCACCAGCAGCGCGATGATCGTTATATGTACCTTCCTTCGGCTGTCCCGTTTTCTGCCTCCCGACGGGGATCGGTGTGGTCTTTCCTTCTCGTAACCTTCATGTTCCGAAGGCATTCTCTGATTTCTCGGACCCTGATAGCTGCTTTCGTGATGCGCCGAAGCCGTTTTATGACCCTGGACATGCGTTCCCTGCGCACTGTTCCGATCTGTTCTCGGTCTGTGAGACAGCTGGATATATTCCAGCTCTTCCTTTTTTCCGTCCTGTGACATATTGGTTCCTCTGCCTTTCTTTTTCCTTTCTTTCTCAATTGTTCCTATTCTATCATATATCCGTAAAAACTTCCCGCATATTTTTCTGACAATTTTATTATATCTTTCTGAACATCTCTTCCTGAACTTCGGTTCTTTTCTTAATTTCCCTCCATTCATAGTCAAAGCCCCTCCCACAAGCTTACTTGTGGCGGGGCTCAGACATCATACCTGCTTTTATTGACTGAAGGAATTCATCTAGATTCCCAGAAATTTCTTTACGGTCTCCTTCATCTCACCGGTCTCGCACACGGTCTTATGAAGCACCGGTGCCGTCCGGATCTCCTCGATCGCCTCCGGAACCTTCACGCCGGAAAGTCTGGAAAGCTCATCTACCAGAGCAAAATCCTCCATGGAATCATACTTGGGATCGATAGCCGTCAGCACGCTTCTTGTAAATTTATAAGGACTGGCGGTGGACGCGATCACCGTCTTATTTTCATCACCGCTTTTATTCTTATACTGGCGATATACATAGGAAGCAACTGCCGTATGGGTGTCGATGATATAACCGGTCTTGTCATATAACGCCTTGATCTCCTCGGCGGTTTCCTTTTCGTCTGCATAGCCGCCGACAAAATCAGACAGCTCGCTCTTCATGGACTCGGTGATCTCGTACTTTCCGTTCTCGGAAAGAGATTTCATCAGCTCTGCATCCTTTCCTGCGTCCGCACCGGCAATCTTATAGAGCAGACGCTCCAGATTGCTGGAGATCAGGATATCCATGGACGGAGAACTGGTCAGGATAAACGCCCGGTTCCGGTCATACGTTCCGGTCTGGAAGAAATCGAACAGGACCTTATTTTCATTGGACGCGCATAACAGCTTTCCGATAGGCAGTCCCATCTGCTTTGCATAATATGCTGCCAGGATATTTCCGAAGTTTCCGGTGGGAACCGTCACATTGATGGTCTCACCTTCTTTAATGATCCCCTTCTTTAACATCTGTCCGTAGGCATATACATAGTAAACCACCTGGGGAACCAGACGGCCCACATTGATCGAGTTTGCAGAAGAGAACTGATAACCGTTTTTATCCAGCTCGGCAGCCAGCTCCTTATCACCGAACATGGCTTTTACACCGCTCTGGGCATCATCAAAGTTTCCATGGATTCCCACAACAAAGGTGTTGTCACCCTTCTGGGTCACCATCTGTTTTTTCTGGATCGGGCTTACGCCATCCCTGGGATAGAATACAATGATCTTCGTTCCCGGCACATCTGCGAATCCGGCAAGAGCAGCCTTTCCTGTATCGCCGGAGGTTGCCGTCAAAATCACGATATCATTTTTGATCTGATTTTTTCTTGCCGCTGTTACCATGAGATACGGCAGGATGGAAAGTGCCATATCCTTGAAGGCAATGGTTTTTCCGTGGAACAGCTCCAGATAATAGGCACCGTCTGCCTCTTTTAACGGAGCGATCTCCTTTGTATCAAATTTATCATCATACGCACTGTTAATACATGCTTTTAATTCTTCTTCCGTATAATCTGTCAGAAATTCTTTCATCACAGCGTATGCTGTTTCCTGGTAAGAAAGACCGGAAAGCTCTCCAAGCTTTACCGGAAGCGCCGGGATCCGGTCAGGAACAAACAGACCGCCGTCATCAGCCAGTCCCTTGAGAATTGCCTGAGATGACGTTACCTTGCCGCCTGCACCTCTTGTACTTCCATATAACAATTCGGACATTTGTTTTTCCTCTCTTTTCTGCTCTTTTCGATGGGTTCCCCCGTTATCCGTTTATCATCATAACACAGCTGATTTCATTTGTCACCCCGGATTTTTGAATTGCCTGTCGCCTTTTGCGGCTCCACCCAGGCCAAACGCCCTTAGTTCATAGTCTGCTTTTCACGCCGGCCCGGCATGTTACTGCTACGGAAAATCACTCTCCGCGGCTCCACCCAGGCCAGCCAGCCGGCACATACTCTAGTTGCCTCTGTCTGGCCTGGGCAGTGAATCCGCGAAGAAACGTAGTTGTTAAACAAAAATACCGGGGCTCGGGACGTCCCCTGCGCAGCAGACATGCACGATTCCGGCTGATTAAAATCCTTCCGATATTTTCGCCTCTATCTGGCCTGGGCAGTGGATCCGCGCAAATGGCGGCGAATCAGCGCATGGAGATTCACAGGAAACGCAACTTGACTCCCGTCCGAAACGCCGGTATCTGATTTATGTTTGATCTACGCTTCCTTCACCAGACTGGCAAGCTCTGCCCCGGTAAAGGCCGCCAGCTTCTCCGGATCCACAAACATCTGAACCCCTCTCTGTCCGGCGCTGACCGCGATCTCATCAAACAGTACAGCTGTTTCTTCTATATAAGTAGGGTATTTCTTTTTCATACCCACCGGTGAACAGCCGCCCCGGATATAGCCGGTCAGTCCCTGAAGCTCCTTGACATGGATCATCTCCACCCGCTTGTCCCCGGCTGCTGTGGCTGCCTTCTTCAGATCCAGCTCCTCACAGACCGGAATACAGAACACCAGGATTCCTTTTTTCTCTCCCCGGGCCACCAGTGTTTTAAAAACCTGATCCTTGTCCAGTCCCAGCTGTGCCACCACATGAGCGCCGCTGAGATCACTTTCGTCCACCTCATATTCCATCGTGTGAAAGGGGATCCCCTCCGCCTCCAACAGCCGCATTGCATTGGTTTTTACTGCCTTCGCCATGTTACACTCCTCTTACTGGAAAGAGCGCCCCGCAGGGCGCCCTTTCGTTTATTTCTTTGTTTCGTTAATATAATTCATCAGGCCCTCTGCCCTGATGATTTTCTGCATAAACTCCGGAAACGCCTGTCCCTTAAACTGAAGCTTTTTCGTTTTATCATAAATCATGCCGCTGTCAAAGTCAATCTCCACCTCATCTCCGGCATCGATCCCCTTGGCTGCCTCCGGGCATTCGATGATCGGAAGTCCGATGTTGATGGCATTGCGGTAGAAAATACGGGCAAAGGTCTCTGCGATCACGCAGCTTACACCGGCTGCCTTGATGGCGATGGGTGCATGCTCTCTGGAGGAGCCGCAGCCAAAGTTTTTGGACGCCACAATGATGTCGCCCTTCTTTACGTTCTTCACGAAATCCTTATCAATGTCCTCCATGCAGTGTGTTGCCAGCTCTGCAGGATCGGAGGAGTTTAAGTATCTGGCGGGAATGATCACATCGGTATCTACATTATCCCCATATTTGAATACTGTTCCATCTGCTTTCATCGTCTGTCCTCCTTACATTCCAAGCTCTTCCGGACCGGAGATCCTTCCGGTCACTGCACTGGCTGCTGCAACCGCAGGGCTGGCCAGATATACCTCCGACTTTACATGTCCCATACGGCCTACAAAGTTCCGGTTTGTAGTGGATACACAGCGCTCACCCTCTGCCAGGATTCCCATATAGCCGCCCAGGCAGGGTCCGCAGGTGGGGGTACTCACAATCGCTCCGGCCTCGATAAAGGTCTTTAACAGCCCTTCCTCCATAGCCTGGAGATAAATCTTCTGCGTTGCCGGAATCACGATGACTCGAAGGCCTTTCTTGACCTTCCTGCCCTCCAGGATCTTTGCGGCCACACGCAGGTCATCCAGACGGCCATTGGTACAGGAGCCGATCACTACCTGATCGATGGCAACCTCACCGACCTCATCAATGCTTCTTGTATTCTCCGGCAGATGAGGGAAGGCAACGGTCGGACGGATGCTTCCCAGATCCAGACGGATCGTCCGCACATATTCGGCATCCTCATCTGCCTCAAAACGCTTAAACGGACGTGGAGAATGTTCCTTCATATATGCAATGGCTTTTTCATCCACGGGAAAGATTCCGTTCTTTCCGCCGGCCTCAATTGCCATATTCGCGATAGTAAAGCGATCATCCATGGACAGGGATGCAACACCCTCTCCGGTAAATTCCATGGACTGATACAGGGCGCCATCCACACCGATCATGCCGATCAGATGCAGGATCACATCTTTTCCGCTTACCCATTTCTGGAGCTTTCCGGTCAACTCAATCTTAATCGCTGCAGGAACCTTGAACCAGGCCTTTCCGGTTGCCATGCCTGCCGCCATATCCGTGCTTCCCACACCGGTAGAAAATGCACCCAGTGCACCGTATGTACAGGTATGAGAGTCTGCACCGATGACTACATCTCCTGCCACAACCAGTCCTTTCTCCGGAAGCAGCGCATGTTCAATCCCCATCTCTCCCACATCAAAGAAGTTGCTGATCTCGTGCTTTGCCGCAAACTCGCGGACACACTTACAGTGCTCTGCCGATTTGATATCCTTATTCGGCACAAAATGATCCAGCACCAGAGCGATCTTATCTTTATGAAATACCGAGCTGTCTTTCATTTTTTCGTCCATCTCATGAATGGCAACCGGCGATGTAATATCGTTTCCAAGAACCAGATCTAAGTCCGCTTCGATGAGCTGTCCTGCTTCCACAGACTCAAGTCCTGCGTGAGCAGCCAGGATCTTCTGCGTCATAGTCATTCCCATAGTAATATCCTCCTTTGGATTTTCACACTGCCCTTATTATAGCATTTTCGCCGTTATAATTGAAATAATGATTTTGTATGTTTACTATAAGCCCCGGTTATGATATCATAAAATCACTAATTCATGATCGGAGGCACCTATGGAACAGAATCTTTCTCTCTACCGGATCTTTTATGAAGTTGCCCAGACCGGAAATATCTCCCGGGCTGCCAAAAATCTTTATATCAGCCAGCCTGCCATCAGCAAGGCCATCAGCAAGCTGGAGGACAGTCTGGAGATCCCGCTGTTCATCCGCAATTCCCGCGGTGTCCAGCTCACAGAGGAGGGCGCGATCCTGTTTGAGCATGTACAGGGTGCATTCAAGCTTCTGGATCGCGGCGAGGACGAGCTGAAGCGCATGACCGAGCTTGGCGTAGGACATATCCGCATCGGCGTCAGCACCGTGCTCTGTAAATATGTACTCCTCCCCTGTCTGAAGGAATTTGTGGCACGTTATCCACATATTAAATTCACGATCCACAGCCAGCCCACCCTCCAGACCATGGAGCTTCTTGAGCATCAGCAGATCGACCTGGGGCTCATCGCTGAAATGCCTCCGCGTAAGAACATCGTTTTTGAGCAGGTTATGGAAATTGAGGACGGCTTCGTCGCCACCCCCGCTTATCTGACCAACATGCGGCTCCGTAAGGGCGCCTCCCAGTCTGATGTATTCAAAAACGGTACCATCCTCATGCTGGAGAAGGGCAATGTAACCCGTTCCTATATTGATGATTATCTCCGGGAGCAGCACATCGAGCCCAACCACCTCCTGGAAGCCTCCACCATGGATCTGCTCATTGATTTTGCCCGGATCGGTCTCGGCGCCGGCTGCGTCATCAAGAACTTCGTGAAAAAGGAACTGGACAACGGTACCTTCGTGGAGCTGCCCCTGGATATTCCCATTCCGAACCGCTCCATCGGATTTGTCTGGGGCAGCCAGACACCAAATTCCAAGGCACTGGATATGTTTATAAAATTTTATCGGCATTTTTATTTGAAGTAGGGGCAAGGGCTGAGAATCAGAAAGTTTTACTTACCACTCCACTCGCCTGTACGCACCCGTACCGCCCTGGCAGGACAGAACGCAAAGAAACAGAAAATTTTAGTTACTACTGGGCGGTTCGCACCCGCACCGCCCAGTTGGCACATATTGGAGTTGCCACTGGGCGGCACAGGCTGCGAAACTGGCGGGTTTTTAATTGAACTGCTTTCCGCAAATTTCTTCTTTACCAAGTGATCTCTTTGGGGCGTAACACATTATCATAATCCTAATTTGTTTTCTGCACTTCATTATAAGATTGAGCAAAAACACTTTACGTTTATCCAACAATTTATTCTGTTTTTCTTATTTATAAACATTCTGTTCCTGTATAATTTTCTTTAATTGTTTTGCTGTAATTATATTATTCTTCTTTCTATGAATCATACTGTGACAATTGGAACATACTGTTATCATGTCTGTTTCTGGATTAGGAATTATTTCTTCTTCGAGCGAAAACAACGGCTTTTTATGATGTACCTCAATATAATCTTGCCCCATATATCCATACACTCGATTAAAATCAAAACCACATATTTGACATCGTGTACCATGTATTTTTATTGCAGCATCTCTGTATTGAGGATTTCTCTCATATCTGGTTGTAAAAAACTCGATCCTATTTCCTTCTGTTTTATTAACAGCAAATGATTCATTACTTCCTAATACTGGAACATATAATTGTTTCTTCTGTTCACATAATTCATTTATATCATCTATATAC